>JBPOHP010000032.1:0-5530 GCA_052035445.1 Candidatus Magasanikiibacteriota bacterium | reverse complement strand
ATTAGGAGAAGCAGCGACCGGTGATTCGACCTGTGGCGAATCGTTCGTCGCTGGCTCTGCAGGAAGAGGGTCATCAGGTGATGGCGGAGGTGGGGGTGTGCTGCACCCAATATACTTGACATTGTATTTCTTTTTCGCAGCTTGCTCTACACAAGCAAGATTTTCAAAACAAAATATCTCATGGTCAGGGGGAGTAAGCCGGCTCACTTTATTCCCATCACCACCAAAGCATTCGTACTTACTGCAACGTGAGATGTGATAGGTGCACTGAGGCTCACTACTGACCAACTGAGCGACCGCTGTAGAGCCATTGTTGGCAGTGGCCGAAATTGCAACACAGCCAACGAGCACAGGAACAGAAGACATAGCGACCAACATCTTCAGCCAACGCATTGAGTATCCCTCCTTGCCCTTCAGTATTTAACGGGCGGCAATACAATATCTTGCCGATTGAATATTGTCAAGCATATCTCGGGATAAGTATTTTGGCGATCACACGTCTTGAATAATCGGAAATCATTTTGTGAATAGAAATCGCCAAAGCTAGAGATTATCGACATCATTTATGTGAAAGTCTCCATTACTATCATTTTTTTATTACCATGCTCAGGCAATAAGCATCGCATCCCCAAAACTATAAAAACGATACTTCTGTGCCACCGCCTCTCGATAACCATCGAGTACAAACCCGGTGTCCCCCGCAAAGGCGCTGACGAGCATGAGGAGCGTTGATTTGGGAAGGTGAAAATTAGTGATAAGTGCATCAACTACCCGAAACCGGAATCCTGGTGTGATGAAAATATTGATATCACCAATAAAGGGCTGCAAAGGTTTATACGCAGCCTCAGACAAGGGACTTTCGGCTGCTTGAGCACGGGCCACCCCTTCAAGCACACGAACGCTCGTCGTCCCGACTGCCACTATCCGACGACCATCTGCTTTGGCGTGGTTAATAGCGGCTGCTGCCTGCGGCGTGAGTTCGACCCATTCACTGTGCATGGCATGATCTTCGATACGATCAGATTTAACCGGCAAAAACGTTCCCAACCCAACGTGAAGAGTTACATCTACAAACTCCACACCCTTGCCCTGCAACTTCTGAATCAGTTCTGGCGTAAAATGAAAACCAGCGGTGGGAGCCGCAACTGAGCCCTCATGCTTAGCATACACCGTCTGATAACGTTCATCGACTTCGGACGCAGGACTCTGGACTTCGGACTTTTTAACATACGGCGGCAACGGCACTTCTCCATATTGATTAGCTTTTGTACGCACCACAGTCTCGTCTTCGGGAAATTGCACGAGGAGTGTTCCATCGATTTCTTTTGCCAGCACTTCGCACCAAAAATCTTCGGCAAATTGCAGTTTCATGCCCAGCCGTAATTTTTTTGCAGGCTTGGCTAAGACTTTCCACACTCCCCTATTCTGCATCGGGCGCACCAAAAAAATCTCTATTCGTTGTATGGGTAACACGACGTCCGAACTCTCGCGCGGCGCTATAACGACAGCCGTATCGATGAGCGGGGTACCAAACAACCGCGCTTTAAAAACTTTTGAATTATTACGGACGACGACATCGCCGGATTTGAGGTAATCAACGATATCAAAAAAATGCCGGTGCTCTACCTGCTTTGTATCGCGATGCATGACCATCAGTCGCGAGTGGTCGCGTGGTTCAGATGGAACTTGAGCAATGAGTTCGTCAGGGAGATTAAAATCAAAATCAGAAGTGAGCATACAAAACATTATCGCAAATACTTATTAACATTCCTCATATGCTCATCATACGTCTTCGCATACTGCATCTTCCCATTGCGTCCGGTTAAAAAATACCAGTACGAATTGGTTGTCGGATAGAGCGCGGCTTCGATACTCACAAGACTCGGGTTGCCGATTGGACCAAGCGGCAAACCTTCGTATTTATACGTATTCCACGGAGAATCGGCTTCACGTTCTTGCTTGGTAGTAAATACATCACCCGTACGGGCACTCACATAATGCACACTTGAATCTACTTGCAATCGCATACCGCGCTTGAGCCGGCGCCACAAAATATCGGCGACTATTTTTTTATCATCAACCGTCTTGGCTTCGTCTTCAAGAATACTAGCCATGGTAAGCACGTCAAAAAAAGATTTGTTCTGACGAGTTAATTCTTCACTCCACGCTACGGGCACTCGATCACGAAAAACGTCAAATATTTTTTTGAGTACTTCGTCTGGTTTGGCATCGGCATACACCCGGTACGTCTCGGGAAACAGGTAGCCCTCGTACGAAATGGTGTTAGGTTTGGAAGAAAAGAGTACGTCAAAATCAGTCGAGGTGACGATGCGCCTGACTGGTTCAGCTGAAGCATGGATACGGTAATCAGTGGCTGGCGTACCCGTATACGCAAATAATTCTTCGGGAGTTTTAACAATCCCCTTTTTTACCCAATCATCGGCAACATCACGGAGGTTCCACCCCGGGATAATAGTGAGATTAATTTCTTTGCGCGGCTCTGGTGGGGGCGGTGGGGGCGGACGATGTGTCCGCGCGTACCACAAAATTCCGAACGGAATGAGCGCGATAATGAGGAGACTAAAAAGGTTGAGTTTTGTTTTGAAAGACACAAATTTTTTTTATTCATGAGTAATCTTTTCAATCACCGAACTCAATTCTTTATCGAGCTGATGCAGCGTAGGCCACATATCACGAGGAAAAGGATCGGTTTCTTCAAAAATTTCAACGTTATTTTCTTGAGAAAGGACAACTCCAAATGGTTGGAGTGTCTTCCAACCACAATCTTCCAGATACTGAGCAATATCGTCATCCGATTGTTTTTCTTTTAATAAACGGCCAATTAAAACGTAAGATAAGGCATAATTAAAAACTGTTTCATAGGGTGAAGCGCTGTAATGAAGATCATCATTTTCTGTCAAAGCTGTACAGTAAATATTACGGTAAGCATCACGAGGGACGGAGCAATTTGCCTTTAAAAATTTAGGCGGACGAAAAGAAGTGTGGGCAGAAATGGGCAAGAAAAAATCCTGATCTACTAACTGACCTGAGATGGTATTTTGTTTTTTGACATAGTGAAAATTCATTATTGAATCAATCCATACCAAACCATGTTCTTCAAGAAATTGAGCGACTTTTATAAAGTCGTGTAAAACACTAAGTACCTCACGACTAGGTATAATACCTTTTTCAATATCTTCAAATACATCTCGAATATCGTTGCGATATTCAAGTAGTAGTGCACCTTCAGTAGAGTCTACCGCGAGATGTTTCAAAATGTTTGGATGACCTGACAAACGAGAGAATAACCTGCTTCCTTCGAGATAATCTGAATACCGCTCTTTTAAAGCAGTGATACGCTCACGATCGTCAGGTGTAATATCTGGATTTCTTTGCAAACGTTGAACAGCATCAAAACCTAATAATGTTGGCCGACGAACAATATTGTGCTGGTGATAATTATTGGTCGTCTCACTAGGCGCTGAAAAATCTTTTTCCGCAAGATCAGAGCGTATCAACAGTAATTTAGAAACGAGGAGCGAGTTTAAAGTTTCATCGGCGGTAACACGTTTGATAAGTGATTCAAGCACTGCGCTTTGTATTCTTTTCAATTGCTCTCTAATTTCAATAGAAAAATCAACACGATCATGCTGGTCAAAAAGGGAATTTTCTTTAATTAATTTTTCATACTGTAACTCATCAACAATCCAGACTATTTCTTTTTCAACAACATGCACTTGCAGAGATTTTAGACGTTCTAAAATCACTGTAGCCGCCTGGTCTATTTCTATCTGAGTTAAAGGGCGTGCATCCTGGAATAAGCGTTTTTTAAAGTTTTCAAGGATTGGCCGTGTCATTCCATGAACATCTTTACTCAAAAATCTCATCTCTGATTTAAATTCTTTTGACATACTTTGAGGGCTAGATATTATGTAATCCCCACTTCTCTCTCGCCCACGCGAGCCGTTCCGGCACCCCGATATCAATCCACGGATGATCAGACAAAAACACATCAAGATTTTTCATGTTAGGAAAAACATCATACTCAATACTAAACACGTTATGCTCGGGAAAATGTTTTTTGGCGTGGGGGGTAAAAAGATAAAACCCGCCATTAATATAGCCGGGCTGCACGAGACCTTCTTTCTCTTTAAATTCGAGCAAACGACGATCTTCGTTATACACGAGCGTGCCGTAACTTGAGGCATTGTCCACTTTACTACCCAAAATTATTCCTTCACTCTCGTGGCGAAGAGCCTCGTGCATTGCCCCCACATCAACCGTGGTCAGAATATCACCATTCAGCACAATCGTTGGCTCTTGCGGTGCAGTAACATATGTCCAGGCAAATTTAATCGCCCCGCCAGTACCAAGTTTTTCTGGCTCAATCGCGTAGGTAAGTTTAACCCCCAGACGCTCAGGCCCAACTTCGCGCTGCAATACTTCAGCCAAATGCCCGGCCGCCATAACGACATCGGTAATACCCACGGCTTTCAACTTTTCGAGTTGCCAGTCTAACACGGTTTTACCTTTGATATCGAGTAAAATTTTGGGGATAGCTTTGGCTATCTCTCCTAAACGGGTAGAGAGACCGCCGCATAAAATTATTGCATTCATATCGAGAGTGTTAGCGCATTAAAGTGTCTACACGAGTGAGTGCCAGAGCTGCAGCACTCGTGGCGCAAGAAGCTGAACGAACGGTAAACCAACTAATCCGTACACCAATAAGACGAGCCCCCCAAGCACGATACCTGCCAGCACATCGCTTGGATAGTGCACTCCAGCAAATATACGTCCGAGCCAGACAAAAATCGCTAAGATAAAAAGTGGCGCCACCCATGGTAATCCGAAACAGTAAGCAACTCCAACAATCAAGAATGCTGCTAAACTATGATCTGAAGGAAATGATTTCCAGCTCAAAAAAGAAGGGAAGAGAAGTTTCGTCTCAGTTGGATAACGAACGTATGGCCGTGATTCACGCACGATCGCTGCTATCAAAAAACTACACAGTAACCCAACAATTGATGTAACAACAAGAGTCAGAAAGATGGTCATTAGTCGCTCTGGGTCGCGATCGTAACGCGCATAACTCGCAACCGCTAACCAGCCGAGCATCGCAAAAAGTGCCCATTCAGCTCCCGCGCGCCCAAAGGCATCCAAAAGCCAGTGTTTTCCAGACAAGCCGTTGATCGCAAAAAAAATCTTTAACATTGGTCTCATAGCATATCTTCACAATCTATTTTTATCACTAAGATTAGAATATCTAAAAATACACTATTATGCAATCTGCAGCAGATACGCCTCACAGCAATCGTTTACATGAACAAAAAACCTACTACCACCTCAAGAGGTGGTAGTAGGTTTTATTATATCAGAGCAATCGAAACTGTATTTTATTTCTTCTTTTACTTCTTCACACTCACCTCAAACGTATTCTCGTCATAGACGATCTTGGTATCTGGTGAGGTGATACGGACTCTCATGGTATAGAGACCGGTGGTGAGAGTGGTGCTAAAGTATTGAGAAGGGT
>JBPOHP010000046.1:0-5671 GCA_052035445.1 Candidatus Magasanikiibacteriota bacterium | reverse complement strand
CAGCTGAAAATGGCCTAAAAATTATATGAACGAAGATCTTGTTATCAAGAAAATAGTGAATCTCGAAGAGCGGGTTGGTCGTATTGAAGAAAATATGGTGACAAAGAAAGAGTTTAATGCTCGTTTTGATCAGGTAATGAATACGCTTGATCATCTGGTTGGTAAATACGATACCAACGAGCAAGAACGAGCTATTCTACATAATGACCTGAAAAAAGTTGAGCACGATGTTGTGAAGATCAAAGCGCAGCTGAAAATGGCTTAGAAATGATGAAAAAGCTGAAAACTTCGAGAATTTCTCGGGGTTTTTGTTTCCACTTATTGTTTGACTTTCTCTGTATATTTTGGTATACTTTCACGTTACTCATTTTTTAACGGAATACGTTGAAAAAAGTTGGGTAATTAACCTAAATAAAAAAATTGTTCTGTACGGTGAACAGCTCGCCCCCTTTCTTCTTGAAAGGGTAAAAGGAGGCTCATCATGCGCGGTGTAAAAGTTGTTTTTCTTGAGTCGTACTCTTGGAGACACGATCTTTGGGGTCCCGTTGAACGTAATAGTCAGAATAAGTTGTTCGTGTCACCCAGTTTCGGTCGGCAGCTTGCTGATCTCGGTGTTCCTAGTAAAAAACTGACCGATGATCAAGATCGTGTGGTTAAGATAGAGATCCTCTGTCCTCGGCACGATCCTCGATTAGTTGGCTTTGTTGAGGCTAATAAAAAGGCGCTCAACAATGATGTGGTCGATCATTCCGGTCAACCGGAGACAAAACAATTCTCCGTTAAGGAAATAAAAGGTAGTCGCTACGTGATCACGTCCGAGTCAGTAGATACTGAGTTTGGAGGGGCCCGAGAGAATGTGGACGAGCCTGATGATTTTTGCTGGGTCGATGTGGTCTAGTTGAGAATCGCCGGCTCAGTGGGTCAGCTATTCTTCTTTTAACCCGTATCACTGCGTCCCCAGACTCGTCTGGCAAAGCATCTGGTACGGGTGCTTTGTTTTTATAGCGGCATTTGCTTTGGTAGTCAAAAACCGCAACCACCTTGATTTCACCCCATAAAATGCTATAATCCCGTAACTATGCGCTATAGTTCGCTCAGATCCTGTAGTTTGCGTAGCTTTTGTCTCTATTTTCTTGTATGTCATTTCTTTCTAAACTTTTTGGCGATCCTAACGCGAAAGTCATTGCGGGTATTCAGCCGATTGTTGCTCAAATCAACGCGCTCGAGCCGTCGTTTCAGGCATTAACTACCGAACAGCTGAAAGCCAAAACTCAAGAATTCAAAGACCGTCTGGCTAAAGGCGAAACACTCGATCAAATTTTGCCCGAAGCGTTTGCTACCGTGCGCGAAGTTTCCAAACGCCTAACTGGCATGCGCCATTTTGATGTGCAGCTCATTGGTGGTATTGTCTTGCATCGCGGTAACATTGCTGAAATGCATACCGGTGAAGGTAAAACCCTTACTGCCACACTTCCCGTGTATTTGAATGCACTCACCGGTAAAGGTGTGCATGTCGTAACCGTCAATGATTACCTTGCGAAACGTGACGCAGTTTGGATGGGTCAGATTTACGATGCGCTGGGGCTGAGCGTCGGGGTGATTCAGAATCAACTCGTTTCGTATCGGTACAATAGTGCGACGCGCGTGGTGGCTGAGAAGACTTCAGCTGTCGGACTTCAGACTTCAGCACCAGGTGCCGAAGTCCGTGAGCCGAAGTCCGAAGTCTCGCTCACCGAAGGCAGTGCGGCCGACAAAGAACGCGATGCGCTCGGTGCTTTCAAAGTTGAGTACGACTATCTCGATGCCTGCAGTCGCAAAGACGCTCATGCCTGCGATATTATTTACGGTACCAACAATGAATTTGGTTTTGATTATTTGCGCGACAACATGGTCGGCTCGCTCGAAGAACGGGTACAGCGCAACCAATTTTTTGCGATCGTTGATGAGGTTGACTCAATTTTGATCGACGAAGCTCGCACCCCGCTCATCATCTCCGCTCCCGCCGAAGAAGCCGAAGATATGTACTACCGCTTTGCCGATTTGGTTGAGCGCTTAGTGGAAAATGAAGATTACAACATTGACGAAAAAATGCGCGCTTCAACGCTCACTGATGCAGGTATCAAGAAGCTCGAAAAAATGTTGGGCATCGAAAATATTTATGCCGAAGGTGGTATCCGTATGGTGCACCACATTGAGCAAGCGCTCAAAGCGAAAGCAATTTTTAAACTCGATCGCGATTACGTCGTTGATAAAGGCGAGATTTTGATCGTTGATGAATTTACTGGTCGTAAAATGCCGGGCCGTCGTTATAGCGAAGGTTTGCACCAAGCCATCGAAGCCAAAGAAAAAGTGAAAATTCAGCGCGAAAGCCAAACCATGGCTACTATTACATTCCAGAACTATTTCCGCATGTACGAAAAATTGTCAGGTATGACCGGTACTGCCGTCACCGAAGCCGAAGAATTTGGAAAAATCTACAAGCTCGAAGTAGTGGTAGTGCCGTCACATCGTGCTAAACGCCGCATCGATCATCAAGATAAAATTTATAAAACGCACGATGGTAAATTTAAAGCTATCGCCAAACACGTTAAAGAATTACAAATCAAAGGACAACCCGTGTTGATCGGTACGGTATCAGTTGTCAAAAACGAAATGTTGGCTCAGTACCTCGAAATGGAAGGGGTAAAATTTGAAGTATTGAATGCTAAGAACCACGAACGTGAAGGTGAAATCGTAGCTCAGGCTGGTCGCCCGGGTGCGGTGACGCTCGCTACCAACATGGCTGGTCGTGGTGTTGATATTATCCTCGGCGGTAACCCACCAGTCCCTGAAGATGCCGAAAAAGTGCGCTCACTTGGCGGGTTATTTGTCATCGGTACCGAGCGCCACGAATCGCGCCGTATTGATAACCAGCTCCGCGGTCGTGCTGGCCGTCAGGGGGACCCGGGTGAGACGCTGTTCTACCTCTCGACCGAAGATGATCTGATGCGTATTTTTGCGGGGGATCGTATCAAAGCCGTGATGCAAGCGCTCAAAGTACCCGACGACATGCCTATTGAGCAAAAGACTATCTCTCGGATCATCGAATCTGCTCAAAAGAAAGTGGAAGGTTTTCATTTCGATACCCGCAAACATCTTCTCGAATATGACGATGTACTCAATCGTCACCGCGAAGTGATTTACGGTAACCGCAAAAAATTACTTGAGACATATCGTGCTGAACGCGAAGCGTTTGTCAGTGGTAAGCCACTCGTTGCTGGTAGTGCTGGGACGTTCCGTGCCATGATTTTTGCCTACCTTAATCAAGAAATTGAGCAGGTTGTATCACTCCACACCAACGGTGAAGATAAAACCGTGTGGGATACCAAAGAAATTATCGAAACCATCAAAACTATTTTCCCGCTCACGACTGCTGACGAGCAATCGCTCGAGGGTGTTTCTGGATCGTCTGATGCCAAGCTTGGTGCGGCCGAATTACGTACCGCGCTCATCGAAAAAATCGTTGCCCTGGCTAAGGTAAAATATGATGAGTTGATTGTTAAACCGACCAACCATCCAGAACTTCTTATTGAGATTGAAAAACAAGTACTCTTACGCTCAGTCGATACGCTGTGGATTGAGCATTTGGTAGCGATTGATTATTTGCGCACCGGTATTGGTTTGCGCGGCTATGGTCAACGCGATCCGCTTGTTGAATATAAGAAAGAAACCTTCCACATGTTCAACGAGCTCATGAGTTTGATTCAAAAAGAAGTGGTG
This sequence comes from Candidatus Magasanikiibacteriota bacterium, assembly GCA_052035445.1. Lineage (GTDB taxonomy): Bacteria > Patescibacteriota > Patescibacteriia > Magasanikbacterales > GWA2-37-8 > CAZQUL01. Next base: position 1,912 of record JBPOHP010000046.1, on the reverse strand, counting down.
TACACCATCTTTAAAGTAAGCGTTGGTATCCAGCTTGCTCCGACCATGATGGAAGCTGCGTTTGCTCCAGTCCCTGGCCAAGCAAAAGTAGAATTTAGCGGTGCTGAAGGCACGGTAGATGAAGTCCGAAGTCCGAAGTCCGAAGTCCAAAGTACTTCAGCGTCTAAAGAGGTGGGGCGAAATGATCTATGTTATTGTGGTTCGGGGAAGAAGTTTAAGAAGTGCCATGGCGTATAACAGGAATCTGTATGAACGTGCAGGTGTTAGAAAAGAAATTTCGGCCATATCTTCAACATCCTGTTTTTCTTGAAACCCTTCATTTAGTGCAGCGAAATTCACACGGAAAAATATGGTTATTCGGGGGGTTTTTGTATCGTAATTTGGCTTATTGTCTATACGGTGGTGTCGAGTATTCATACGATATTGATTTTTTAGTTGAACAAAGAACAGAGAGCATTGTTCCGTTCCCAGGCTGGAATATAGAAACGAACAGTTATGGAAATCAAAATTACGTTCGTGCTTACAACCGTATGAGTTTTACGGGTTTACAGCAGGTAAGTAAGGCAAACGGACTCCATCACTATACGATTGCAGAAATTATCGATCGTACTCCTTTAACGATTCAGTCAATAGCTTGGGATATTACAGGAGGAGCTTTGATCGGTTATAAAGGTATAGTGTCGTTATGCGAACGTATCATACGAGTTAATAACCGTCCTCCTCTCGAAGAGTATGCTAAAAAAAAGAGTTTAAATCCCGAAGATATTGTAGAAAAAAAAGCCCAAGAATTGGGATTTAGATATTCTATGGTGTAATTATGCCCGGCATTCACGACACCACTAAAATCGATCTTATTACTCGCACCAAAGAGGGGAGTGCTCATTTAATTATTGTCGAAGAACAACCGTGGACCGGCGAAGAAAAACAGATTACGGCCTTTCTCGAAAAAATTAACACCTATCTTATCTATGCACTCGGCACGCAGTTTAAAGAAATGTATCCTGATTTGGCCGCGCAGCCAGTGCACATCAAAGTAATGGCCTTTCACGAATTTGATGGCATAACCAAAAAAATGTTTGATCATTTGCAAAACGATGTCAAAAAACGGTATGCGATTGATATTTCGTTTCAATTGATGGAGAAAAAAAAGTAATTTTAGTATATATGCCTTGTGAATTTTGTAATAATCCAACGCTATTAGACCGAATTATATATAAAGATGATGTGGTGTTTGTGGTAGTAGGCAATATGCCGATTGTCCCTGGCCATCTATTGATTTGTCCTGTGCGTCACGTTGTTGGTATTGATGATTTAAGAGCAGACGAGTTACAGGCAATTCATTCGAGATTAGTGGTGTTAAAAAAAGCGCTTAAAAAAATGTGTGGCGCTGAAGGATTTAATTATGCCTGGAATGAAGGTGCGTTGGCCGGTCAATCCGTTCCTCACTTGCATGTGCATATGCTCCCACGCAGGTCAGGTGATACTGGGATTTATGAATACGAACCACGAAAATTTTTATATCGACCAGGGTCGCGCGCAACAACTCCTGATCAGGAATTGATTACCGTGGCAGAAGAGCTACGTATTTTACTGAAAGAGGAATGAAGGGTGTCTTTTTAAGATGGTAATTTTTTAGCTTATGCAGATCTATGTCGGTTCTACGAGTGAACGTAAAATTGTCGTAGTTGAAAAAATAGTGCTGTCATTTTTTCCTAACAACGACATAATTTTGAAGGGTTTTGCCGCCACCTCAGGCGTTCCCGAAACCCCGTGGAACCATGAAACATTCGATGGTGCACGCAATCGAGCGCTTCATGTTCGTAAAGAATATGAAGATGCTGATCTTTGCGTTGGTCTTGAGAGTGGTCTGGTTGAGCGCTATGGTCATATTTTTGAAGAAGCGTGGAGTGTG
>JBPOHP010000109.1:0-3344 GCA_052035445.1 Candidatus Magasanikiibacteriota bacterium | reverse complement strand
CAGCGGCCGAGGAAGTCACTCACAAACTCAGCAATCGGATGCTGGCACGAATTAGCAGAGATTTGCGGGATCAAAAACTAGATCGCCCTATCATGGAATTTACTGAACGCAGAGTACCGCGCATTGTACTCACTGGCGGACCATGTTCAGGAAAAACATCGATTATTGAATATTTACGCAATCGATTTGGCACACAATTTCACTATGTTCCCGAAGTTGCAAGCATCATCATAAATACTGTAGGCATTCGACCACCAACAACACCAACGGCTTATGACGAATTTCAAAGAACTATTTACCGTATTCAACGAGGACTTGAAAAAATTTCCGATTTTCAAGCGGCGACAGATGGAAAAATGGCTGTTATTTTTGACCGCGGTACGGTAGACGGAGCAGCATATATGAAAAATGGAATTGATCAGCTCAACAAAACTTACCATACGTCTGTCGAACACTACGAGTATCCTAACTATGATCTCGTACTCCACCTCGCCACCCCAACCAAAGAAATCTACGAGGCACATAAAGCTGAAAATCAAGCTCGCCACGAGACATACGATGAAGCAAAAAAGGCCGGCAATCGCTTGCATCTCGTCTGGCAAAAACACCATAATTTTAAGACTATTGATGACTACACCACCTTTATTCAAAAAGCTATGGCTGTAGAACAAGAAATTATGCGTTTCTTGAACAAACAACGAGAGTGCTAGCCATCAATATGGCTCACTAAAAATCACTACTTTTTCCAGTAGTGTTTCTTGAACAGAATTATTATAGGCGTATACTTTTAAAACTAGACGAAGATAAATTGGTCTTAATCGCATCATGTACCGCGTCTCGTTTATCTACAAAATCTGTTTTTAGACGTATCAGGTCCTCAAAGTATTATTTTTAAGCGCTTCAATCTTAAGCCGATATTCGTACTCAAGAGATTTAATACGTTTATTTCTTGTTTGTTGTATCGCAGAAAATTCAGAAAAGCCTCCACTGATATATTGATCAATTATAGCACTCTACACAGTCCTACGTTATTTCGCCAACAACGCTTGTTGGCTTATTGACAACTGAATTCTGTTGAATGCGGTGAAGTGCTCGTAAGCTCTCCTACACTGAGACCGGCATTATACCCTGGTAAAAAACCGTCAAATTTTTCCTCAAAAAATGGAAAGCCAGCACCCAAACTAAAAGCAGGTTTGATTATCGCCTGAGCTTTAGTGCCATCAGGACGAACAAGTTCTAGATACCACGTTTCATGAAGCGGTTTATTCTTACAAAAACCACGTCCTACTGTCTGGATTTGTCCATTTATATACCACTGATCTCCAGCTAACGGATACTCCGCAGAAGCAATAATAGTTGAGGTTCTACTTCGAACAGACCACACCATTATTCCAAAAAAAACAATGATGATTATAGTACAGGCAGCGATACCTCCAGCGAATTTTTTAAGCAACATACAAAAGAGAGTTGGATAATTTTATTCAATAACACCACTCGCCTCACACCCACAACCGGAGTCATCACTAAAATAGCGCTCACCACTATTACATTCTATACTCAGACTTAAACATTGATTAGCATTATTGCTAAAATACCGACGAACAGCTGCGTCTCCCGCATCTATAAAAAGAGGCGAAGTACTAGTAGACGGTGGTGTATATGAACAGAGGGTAGATAAAGACGGAGAATTGCCATCTTTTAGCAAAAGATATGATGTTGTAACCTTTATATTAGGCTTAAGAATATTACGGTATGGATTAACAATCAACATTCGACTCTCTTGTCGATATTCTAAACCATAATCACCACGAAAAGGCCGTCCGACAGTACTGCCATTGGCAGGATCAACCACAACATGCTCTTTGCAATCAGTACCACACGACCATGTGGCTATACCAAACCTACCCGCAAAAGCATATGCGTTACTGTAGCCATTGGAAATAGCAGTTTTGATTTTACTATTAGTATTTGCATAACTAGGCATGATGAATTGCTTGAAAACTCCAGTAAACGGCGTCAAGTCTGTATAATCCTCAAAACGATAATTAGTGCATTTTTGAGTGATGATTTCAGGAATACTCACAGGTTCGCCAAGCGAATAAAATTCACGTGCTTTTGTGAGGGTTTCTCTCTCTAGTAAATCAAGTCGGCGGGCATGGTCTTCAGCACCTTTTACTATCATATCTACTGCCGTAGTTGGGAATAATTCCCGAATTGCTGCTAGATCATCCAAGGAACGTGCTTGACGATAGCCAAGCACACGATTATAGATACCATCACTATCTTGAGCCAGAACTATAATAAGTGGAATGCTCGAACCATTAGCAATCTGAACGGTAGTCCCCTTTTTTACATATTCTCGAACTACTACCCAAATATAGTAATAGAGCTCGCTTTCTCGCTCTTCCTCGGCATACACATAAAACGAAGAAAATACCTTACCACCCGACCGAGCCCGAACCACGTGATTCGTCAAATACTCTTCTACGATAGGCACGATTGCGGTTGGAGAAATTGCTAACGGCTTCACTTTGTTGACAACCATAACCTGCTTTGTTGGTAGACGAGCTGAGGTAGCCGGCTTTGATACGCTCGTACCAGGCCCGGTAACAATATTACAACCGGCCCCACCGAACATACAAAGGCTCGTTAATGCGATAGCGGATAAGAATTTTGACATAACATTTCCTAAAATATAGTGTAGTATACCATATATAGACCAATGTACCCTATAAACACGCTCATGGAGGGGATAATTTTAAGCAGTGAAATAAAATGCCAAAAAAAAGCGTATTTAAGCCTAAGAAAGAGTTGAAATAGTGCATGGAGCCCGCCTCTACCCTCGAACAACTCACTGACGAACAATTAGTCGCGCGGAGCCTTGAAAAATCCGATGATTTTGTATACCTTATCCGTCGTTATGAACAAAAATTGGTTCGGTATATTCGTCGCAGTACAGGGGCATCTTTGGAAGAAACCGAAGATCTTCTCCAAGAAGTTTTTCTCAAAGTATACCAGCACTTGAACGATTTTGACCAAAAATTAAAATTTTCTTCTTGGATTTATCGAATCACATATAATCATATTGTCAGTAATCATCGAAAAAAAATGGCACGACCAGAAACTTACCGACCCGAGGAAGACGAACTAGAGCAAATTGCATCAAAAATTGATATTGCTAAAGATTTAGAAAAAAAAGAGCTTAGTCAGCATATTCGTACAGTCTTGGAAAGACTTGACCCAAAATACAAGGAGGTGCTAATTCTGCAGTTTATTGAAGAAAAAAGCTATCAAGAAATTGCTGATATTCTCAAAAAACCACTTGGAACTATTGCTACACTTAT
>JBPOHP010000110.1:0-2365 GCA_052035445.1 Candidatus Magasanikiibacteriota bacterium | reverse complement strand
AACTTCGCGCCGGCACCGGCGATGCGCAGGTCGCAGGCGCAGGCGATCTCCAGCCCGCCGCCGACGCAGGGGCCGAGGATCGCGGCCACCGTCGGATGGCGACACGACTCGATCGCCGCCAGCGCCGCGCCCACCGCCTCGTGGTAAGCCAGCGCGCTGTCGACGTCGGCGCGCGCGCTGCGGAATTCCTCGAGGTCGCCGCCGGCGGGGAAGGCCGCTCCCTCGCCACGCAGGATCACGCAGCGCAGGCCGTCGTCGGCGTCGAGCGCCGCCATCACCTCGCGCAGGCGGCGCCACATCGCCGCGTTCAGCGCATTGAGCTTGTCCGGGTTGAACAGCGTGACGGTGGCGATCGCTCCATCGATTTCGCGCAACACGTCAGGCGTCATCGGCGATCCTCCAGTTGGCGGCAGTGCGTTTCCCGTGCGAAGAGCAGCACGATGCCGGCGGCGGCCATCGTCGCGAAGATCAGCGCGAAGCCGGCGCGGTAGGCCGCCGCGTCGTAGAGGCGCGCGCCGCCGGCCAGGGCGCCGGTCCAGTGGCGGTCGAGCATCCAGCCGACCGCCGGCTGCAACAGCATGCCGCCCAGGAGCGGCCCCATGTTGCACACGCCGGACGCGGTGCCGACCAGCCGCAGCGGCACGGATTCCTTGGCCCAGGCGAAGCCGATGATGATGTTGCCCGAGGCGAAGCCGGCCGGCACCAGCAGCGCGACCAGCGCCCACAGCGGCAGCGGCAGGAAGATGATCGCCGCCCAGCAGGCCAGCGCCACGGCGGCGGCGGCGACGTAGAGCGGCTTGCGCCGGCCCATGCGCTGCGAGCGGCTGCCCAGGAGTGGCCCGCCCAGCGCCCAGGCCACCAGCAGCAGCGAGGTGATCGCCGCGGCGGCCTTGGGGTCGAGGCCATGCACCTGGCGCAGGACGGGCACGCCCCAGAGCCCGGCGAAGGTCAGCACCACGCCGGAAAAACCGATCGGCACCGCGGTCAGGATCCAGACGTTGCGGTAGGACAGCACCTCGACCAGGCCGCGCCACAGCGAGGCGTCGGCGTGTGCGCCGTGCCCGCCCTGGAAGTGGCTGGCGTGGCCGCGCTCGGCCGGGTCGTCGCGGACGAAGAGCCAGGTGGCGACGCACAGCGCCGCGGTCACCGCCGCCGAGACGCCCATCACCGGCCGCCAGCCGAAGGCTTCGACCAGGAAGCGCAGCGGCACGCCGGCGACCACGCCGCCGACCACGCCGGTGAGCAGCGCCATGCCCGACACCAGCGCGTACTGCGTCGGCGCGAACCAGTGGCTGGCGAGCTTGAGCATGGAGACGAAGGCGACGGCGACCGAGGCGCCGACCAGCAGCCGCCCCATGTTGGCCCAGTGCAGGTCGGGCGCGAAGGCGAACAGCGCGGTGCCCAGCGCGGCGACGCCGGCGCCGGCGGTCAGCAGGCGGCGCGGGCCCCAGCGGTCGGCCAGCATGCCGGTCGGCACCTGCATCGCGACGTAGGAATAGAAGTAGAAAGCCGAGAGGTTGCCCAGCGCGGCACCCCCGATGGCGAATTCGACCATCAACTGGTCGGTGATCACCGCCGGCGCCACGCGCTGGTAGAAGCCGATCAGGTAGAGCAGGGCGCCCAGGCCCCAGACGGTCCACGCCAGCGCGAGCGGCGGGAATGGGGGAGCGCTCGCGCTCCCTTCCGGGGAATCGTGTGGGCCCTCCCCCCGCCCCCTTCCCGAGGAAGGGGGTGACTGTGGTTCGTCCGCTGCCGCGGACTCCGGTGCACGAACGCTCATGCCGGAAACGCCTGCGCCCACCACAGCCGCGCCTTGAGGCCCCAGGTGGTGGCATAGCCGACGACGCGGAAGCGGATGTTGCCGGCGCCGTCGACGACGAAATGCGTCGGCACCCCGCGCACGCGCCAGTTGGCGGCGTGCCGCCCGGCGGCATCGGCCAGCGCCGGCAGGTCGATGCCGCGCTCCGCGAGGTGCTTCGCCACCGTCGCCGCGTCGCCCGACTGCATCGCCACCGAGACCACGCGGTGCGCGCGCGCGATGGCGACGAGGTTGTCCTCCTCGGCCTTGCACACCGGGCACCAGGTCGCCCAGAAGGCGACCAGGGTCGCCGTGCCGTCGGCGCCGACTCTTGCGACGCGACCGTCGGTCAGGCGGCCTTCCAGCGGCGGCGCGACACCGTCGGGCAGGTCGCGCGCCTGCCACCACTGGGCGCCGAGGATCACCGCGACGATCAGGGCGGCTTCGACCGCGCGACGCCAGCCGAGGATGGTCCGCAGGCGCCCGGCCCAGCCGGCGCTCAGCACTGCTCCCAGGGCAGGCCCTCGAAGCGCCAGCCGTTCGTCGCGCCGCGATGGTGGTTGTCGT
>JBPOHP010000027.1:0-3818 GCA_052035445.1 Candidatus Magasanikiibacteriota bacterium | reverse complement strand
AGTGATACATCCCGGTATCGCTCAAAATTTTCTCGATAGAATACAGAAAATAACTCCTGAACAGAGGGAATCTATTCGAAAAAAGTATGCCTTACCTAAAAAATTTTTTCTTTTCTTAGGCACGATTGAACCAAGAAAAAATATCGAAACACTACTCACGGCTTTTGAAAACTACCTCGACCAGCTACCTAGTCATGAACGCACGGTATCGCTTGTGATTGCAGGAGCGCCGGGGTGGAATAACACCCATCTCTTGCACCATCTTACTACTTCCAAACATTCAGCCTCCCTTCACCATCTGCCGTACCTACCACTCGAACATAAAGCAGGTATCTACCAATTAGCTGATCTTTTTATTTACCCAAGTATATATGAAGGTTTCGGGTTCCCCGTACTCGAAGCTTTTGCAGCAGGCGTTCCTGTTATTACGACCACTCGAGGATCGTTAGGTGAAGTAGCGGGATCAGCAGCGTACTATGTCAGACCCTATCACGCATCTGATATGACCGAAGCGTTCCATCGCTTTCAACAATCCCCCTCTCTACATGAAATATATCGTGAGCGCGGCTACCAACAGGCTACACAATTTTCATACCATACTATGGCTCAAAATTGGCTAGAGACAATTGAACACCTCTCTCAAATGAGTGGATAACCCCACCCCCATTCTAGCGTGAAAAAAACCTAAATATAGAGTATACTACCTTTACGATTATCAACTACCGATCTTAATAATCCGGTAGACTTCTGCTTCGATAAACACTGCCCCCATGCCTACATCTATTAAACGACCTCAGTTACGCACATGTACCACGTGCAAAAAACCTGGACACAACTCTAGCACCTGCCCACAAGTGGTAACCCGAACGATAATTACTCCTACCCCCACACCACCCGAACCCACCGCACCGATCGCACCGCCTCAAAAAACAAGTGCGCAGCCACTTCATTTTTTTGTACACCACGTTGCTTCTGAATCACGTCATTCACCTCACGTTATTGATCTAAAAAAACAATCATTTAATGTGTGGGAGACAGTAGAAGCTGTCGCTCCCGAAAAAATTCAACCAACTGCCGAACATCTTCTTCAGGAGCGTCCGACCCTTAACCATCAATCTTTATCCTCTCAACAATCACCAGTAGCAGCAAGTACCTCTAGTTCACGGCCTGTACACACACCCACTCTCCAAACCTCTGAACCTATTCCAACCGCCAAACAGGTAGAAATATCGAATGTGGTAGAAAAAAAGAATATCACTATCACCATACCGACACTACATTTTTCCGCACTTAAAGAAAAAATAAAAAAATCTGCAAAAGAACAGCTTGGAATGCTGACGTACCAAACAAAAAACAAGCTCGACACGTGGCGCACACAGGAGCGGCGCCGCTTAATTATTTCACCAGAACCAGCTCGCACCATCGAACAACCCGCATCAACCTCTACACCAACACCAGAGCCATCCCCCAAAAAAGAAACAGTTTCTTGGCTCAAAAAAGGCTTATCTCGATATACTCTATCAGAATTCTTTTCGCAAACTGATCCTTGGCGACGTCGTTTAGCAGTCGCACTTGTTATACTACTAGTTATTTCTATCGTGCCAGCACAGGCGCAAACCTACTATCAAACACTCCAAACCAATGCCAGTTCAATTGCAGAAAAAAGTACAGCTGGTTTTTTAGCCCTACAAGAATCAACAAGCGCACTTCTTAGTGCCAACTTATCAACTGCCGAACAAAGCACCTTGCGAGCGCTTGAAAATTTTAGTGGCGCAGTAACTATTCTTGATAAACACCGTTTGCTTCAAAAACTTGTTTCCGTAGTACCTGTTTTAGGCGATGAAATCCAAAGCCGGCAAGAATTGCTTAAAGCCGGTCAGTCAATTACTGTTGGCAATACGTACCTACTTAAAGGGATAGATTCGAGCCTACAAACTAATAACCAAGAATTGCTCGAAAAACTCTCGACCATTGTGCTCCATGTACGATCAGCTCTCCCCCACTATAAAAAAGCGCGCCACAACCTTGAACAGGTACAGGTCGAAACGCTACCCCTCCAATACCAAACAGCATTTTCTGATTTCAAAAAAATATTCATTTCCGCAACGAACGATTTTGAGCAACTAGCAAATCTTGGAGACACGTTTCAAGATCTTTTTGGCGGCAAAGGCTTGCGCCGGTACTTGCTGATTTTTCAAAACCCAGCAGAAATGCGCGCTACTGGAGGGTTTATCGGCAGTTTTGCAGAAGTTGATGTCAAAGATGGCCGTATAACGCGTTTCGAAGTACCGGCTGGTGGCAGCTACGATGTTCAAGGTCAGTTACGCAAACATATCGAACCGCCAGTACCTCTTCTCATGGCTAACAAACGTTGGGAATTCCAAGACGCTAATTGGTTTCCTGATTTTCCAGCGAGCGCCGAAAAACTCCTCTGGTTTTATCGACACAGCGAACGAGGAAGTGTTGACGGTATTATAGCGCTTAATGCAAGCGTTTTAGAGCGACTTCTCAGCATCATCGGACCAGTTTCAGACCCAAAACGGGGTATTACTATAAACCAAAATAACGCACTTAATACTCTCCAAGCCATAGTTGAAGAAGGTGATGAAAAAAAGATTAACAAACCCAAGCAAGTATTAAGCGATCTTTCACACATTTTTATCAACTACTTTAGCTCACTTTCACCTAAAGACGTTCTTCCTACACTCATCAGTCTAAAAGAAGCACTCGACCAAAAAGAAATTCAGGTCTATTTAGCAGATACGGAATATCAAAAAAAGTTGGCCCGTTTTGGCTGGAGCGGAGCAATACTCGCCACAACCAAGGAGCAGGATTATCTGTTCGTTGTAAATTCAAATATTCTTGGTGAAAAAAGCGACGCGAAAATTAAACAGTCCATTAACCATCAGGCAGTCGTAGACTCAGATGGCTCTATTATTAACACTATTACTATTACCCGCGAGCATACCGGCACTCCTGGAGAAAAATTTTATGGCAAACCAAACATTAACTACGTTAGAGTGTATGTTCCTCGTGGAGCAACTCTACTTGAAGCCAAAGGATTCAGCTGGCCAGACGAAAAAAATTTCCGTGCCCCAGACGCCTGGACAAAACGTGACGAGACACTTTCGTCTCTTGAACATGTGGTAACTATAGACGACAAAACAGGCACTCGCGTTACCGAAGAATTTGGAAAATACGCATTCGGAAACTGGATGGTAACTGAGCCAGGAAAAATTACCCAAGTTCAGCTGATATACAAACTACCTATCACATTACGAACACTCTCAAAAAATTTGCCTGATGAAAATACATTCATGAACAAATTACTTAAACCTGCAGCACCAGTAAGCACCTACCAGCTAATCGTACAAAAACAATCAGGTGTTAAAAGTGCCTTTGACAGCACTATTATCTTCCCGGCTTCTTGGACTCCAGTATGGAAAGATGGTGACCGTCTTGAACCTGCCAAAAATGGAGCCACCATCTCTGTTCCAGATCTTGAAAAAGACTACATTTGGAGTATTGCAATGAAAAAAATCTAATTCTCAGCCCTATGAAGAACCGTCATACCTCTGAACACACTAAAGATGGTGAGACTGTACGGACTGATCTTGGTGAACGTCTTAATGCTATCTACAAGAATGAGCAAGGAGAACTTCCTGACATGAGTCATATTTCCATCAGACACTCTCATTTTTGGTTAAAAATAATCATTTTTATTCTTTTCTTAGGTGTGGTAAGTAGTGGTGGATTATGGGCGCGGCTCTTCTTATTTCAACCCACGGACGCGCATTCTGATACCAAATCAATCTCAC
>JBPOHP010000158.1:0-3140 GCA_052035445.1 Candidatus Magasanikiibacteriota bacterium | reverse complement strand
GTGATTTTGTTGTAAACAATCGTATATAATATTCCCCAAATAACACGGGGTCTGCTATAGTACGCGGGCGCATAACGGCGCATACAAGAGGTACGCATCATGTCCCAAACGTATAGAGTGTTTACTACCGGTCTAGCGCTGCTTGTCGGATGCTCTTCCCCCTTCGTGCCCGATCAAGACAAAGACAGTGTTCCCTCCCCGTCTTTAGGCGCGACTAGTTTTCGGGAGGGAGAAGATTGGTGTCCTAACGTTGCCGGACCGTCTGAAAATCATGGCTGTCCGTACGCCTATGAGGGACGCGACTGCAGCCCAGCCGGTGCCTTTGCCTGGCTTGATCCACGCCTAGCAGCTCAGGGTGCAGTATTTGCAGGTTTTGCCTATCCGTTCGATCGATACTGCAAACCAGTAAACGTGCCTTCATTCTCTTTGCCAACCACTGTTACATACGGTATCCCACTTGACAGTAAGCCAGGAATTTGGGAGAGGGTTGAAAAAGGCACTATTCTTCCCTACCCGGTATATATTGCAGTAAGATCATGCCAACCAGCCCTCGACAGCTTCATGATATGGAGCGTAAGCGGCGGGCCAAACCACCAAGAACCGCTCGCCGATTGCCTCAACATCACCCCAAAATGCAGTGCGGTTTCAGGCACTCCCCACGACTGCCTTTACTGGCTACCCCAAGATGGACTATCACACACCATCACCGTACCAGATACGTACCAGATACGTGCTTTCTGGCCGGTCATGAATGTGCGTTTTAAGAGTCTGATGACATTGCCTGACGGCAGCTACATCCCGGCCGGTTCGTACCAAGAACCAAACTGCCAATACACGGGCACGGGCGGCACCTGCCAACTGAAGCTCTAGCCAGCTTTCCGCGTGCATGGAATTAATGCCGCGGTTTTTCTTTACTTTTACTGACTTATGGCCTATACTAGCCAAATTACCCTGTCTCATCGCTATGACCTCTTCTTACCAGCCCATCACGATTACCGCCGCCCAACACAACTCTCGCCTTGATATCACCCTCGTTGAAACCCTCCCCATCAGTCGCTCACAAGCCCAAACCATGATCGAAGAAGGCCGGGTTGTGGTTAACGGTAAACAACCAAAAAAAGCCGGTGACCGCGTAAAAACCGGCGACACAATTACTTTTTCCGAACCAAGTGCCGTAGTCAAAACCAAAGCACCATTTGGCATCAAAAAAAATACCCCCACCCGCACCACCCCGATTGCTGAGGTAAAAATCATGGCTACCACCCCTGATTTTATCGTGGTAGAAAAACCCTCCGGCATGCTCACCCACCCGACTGAGGCAGGCGAAACCAATACTCTTGCGAATTTTTTAACCGCGCAGTTCCCCGAACTTTCCAAAGTTGGCGATAGTCCCGAGCGCCCCGGCATTGTGCACCGTCTTGATAAAGAAGCCTCCGGCCTACTCGTCGTTGCCCGCACCCAAGCGATGTTTGAATATCTTAAAGATCAATTTAAAAATCGCACTATCGGCAAACACTATACTGTCCTCGTCCACGATCCACTGCCGCGTGTTGAGGGTACCATCGACTTCCCTATCGAACGCTCGGAAAATGCCGAACGCATGGCCGCAGTACCCAAAACCGAAAAAGGACTCGTGACCGACAAAGGCAAAGAGGCGCTCACTGATTTTTTAGTCATCAAAAATTACGTCAATTTTAGTCTGCTTGATGTCACCATTCATACTGGCCGCATGCACCAAATTCGCGCTCATATGTTTGCCTATAATCATCCGGTCGTTGGTGATCCGCTCTATATTCAAAAAAAACGCGCCCGCATCTGGGACGAACGCTGCGGACGATTATTTTTGCACTGCTCAAAACTCTCGTTCAAAGATCTGGATGGTTTGCCACAGGAGTTTGAGAGTGAGTTGCCGGGTGAGTTGGTGCAGTTTTTGGGGATGATACAGACAAAATAACTACTGCTCATCATAGTATGCTACAACAAAAAAAGATTACTCTCGTCATCATCGCCACAGTTTCCATGATTTTTATTACGGTGATGCTTACCCAAAAAAATACCTCACAACAAGAACGCGTTACTTCTCAAAACAAAACGTCACAACCTCAAACAGTAGTTAGTCCTCGTTCAGACTCATCTACAAAAAAAGATCGGGGTTCTCAACCTACAGAGAACACGTCGACTGAAACACATTCAGTCTCAAACGAGTTACCAAGAGATACCACAATCATCGGAACTTTTGGTAAAGACCGTGGAATTGTTTATGGCAAAGGAAATGAACTGTGGCAGTACACATTTGCTTCTTCTACCCAGCCAAAGCTCCTTGCTACGAGCAAAGGCACTATCAAAGAGTTGGCTATTTCACTAGACAATCAGTGGCTCGCCTACACGTATCAAGATGGGCAGGTTGATTTTTCTCAACTCGGCGGTGTTGCCGGTGAATGCATTGCCGAACACGGAACTTCACTCATAGTACGCTCGCTCACTACCAACAAAGAGCAGCTCGTAGCTCACGCCGCCCCAAGCACTACCATCCACAATCTCAGATTCCAAAAAAACGGTGAATTATTTTTCGTAAACAGTATCGGCAAAATGTACAACGTGACCAGCAAAAAAATCAAAGAGCTTCCTGAATTTGAAGACATGATCTGTGGCGGCTATACCACACTTGATTATAGCCCTGACAATCGTTTCACGCTCATTGGTATTGGTTACTACGAAGGCATGGGTTGGAAAGTATACGACCAAAAAAACCGAACATTCAGCAAAACCATAGACATCCCCAGCCTTGAAGGCGGCCTGGAAATCTTGGGTTTTATTCAGAACAACCAACTACTCGCCTACCGAACTCTGGACGATGATATGAGCGCGACCTCAACACTACCACTACCGCGCTTTGAGCTCTATGACACGCAGTTACGACGCGTTGACCGCATAGCTGTACCCGCCATCACTGCAGACAGCTATATAAACGATATTCATTTGAGCACAACATCAGCACTGCACGAAATAACGATCTACGAAGGACTGAGTACTGGCGCGCTCCACAAAACTTCTGTCTTCACTCTAGACTCGAATAAACATTCACTCACACTCGTCTCCAGCACCTCAACCACGAGCGACCTGCCACTCGAAAAAATTCC
>JBPOHP010000180.1:0-14077 GCA_052035445.1 Candidatus Magasanikiibacteriota bacterium | reverse complement strand
CCATCATACGATGTCCAGGAGCCAGGGCGGCTACTACATTCATTTGTTCCTCCACTGTTCGAAGCATCGAAACAACCGTTACCACTCAACCCTCCAGGGCATGATCCATTACACCAATCCCAGTTATCGACCACTTTAACCTTTGGTACATAGATGCAACAACCGTTAGGGAAGCCACGCGTATCACCGCCACACTCATTTGGATCGGCATGGAAATAACCTCCCTGGTCTACAGGAATACGGGCACACTGATACACATGCTCAAATTGGTTGTAGTTATTGTCACACGTCTGATCGACAACTGTACCGAAAGATTGTGCTACGTTACTCCCAACACACGACGCTACTAATCCACAATCTTGATCGTTAGTACAGCTATTGAGCTGCTTATTTACCAAACATCGTCCAACACCTGAATTATTTGCTTGCAAAATACACCTGCCACTCGCACATTCATTATTAGCAGCACACGAACTCATATCATCAATCTGTTGCACCTGACAACGACCTGCCACACACGAAGACTGTTGATAGCCACGCGCATTGCGGAACAAACCAGTGAGCGGGTACTTACGACCATCACCCCAATCAATTTCTATTTTACGCAGCGGCATCTGATTTGCATCTGCAAAGGCAAAGAATCGGACAAACATGCGTGCGCTCGGAGTATACGCTTTCACAAAACCAGAACTACTGTCGTTCACAGAAATACCGGTAGATGTTGTGTTTTCAATACATCTGCCATTATTTTCACAAGAACCAACTGAAAGAACCATCGGCGGCCGAATACCATTACCAGTTTCACGCAGATCTGCCAAATTCGGCAGTTGCCAAGGAATATATTTATCACCCACATATGTATATCCTTTTTGAACTCGAGCAAACAAATTTGCCAAGTAATCAGTTCCATTCTTTTTACCTGATGCGCCACTTAAGTATTCTGTTCCATCCATTTTACTCGCAACACAGTTACCATCGGGACAACTGTAGGGAGCACCTACCCAACTATCTTGATATGATGGAGATGGCTGAGGAGTAATGCCTTTTGAAATTTCACAACTTTCAACACCACTACTTTTACACGCGGGAACACCTGTCCAGAGAGTCAAATTGACTTGGTCGTTAATTTTATTAAAGGCTCCGCTCATCATTAACGATCCAAAGGGGGCTGCTTGCGAAGAATAAGTATAACCAAGAGTCGGTAGTGTGTATGATTTTTTACTATCTTTCCACAATCTATCAGTCCATGGCGCAGGGTTATCTACTGCTACGAGTGGATTGTAACTTACATCTGCGATAGAAGAACACCACTGCTTCAATATATATCGGACCCGGTAGGTAACCGAACCACCGCCAGGTGAATGATCGCAGTACGCAGTATAATAACCCTTAAACTTGCCATTTTCATCAAATTTCAATCGGAGAGCATGCCAGTTACCTTCTCCTTTTATACTCGCATCACCATTAAGACCATGGCCAGCGTCCGGACCATACGGATAGCACATTTCACGACTATCAAATGAGAAGTCCCAAATACCTTCTTTTGAATCAAGCGGCACACCAAAAGTAGCATCAACAATGTTCGCACCATCAGTACAAATATTACCTGCGGCACATATTGCCCGGCCACCACGCCGCGATCTTAACGTTTGTGGCACAAAAATATTTCCGGATAAATCCTGACAGGCGCTAAAGGTAGGGCGCACATCGCCGATACCACTACCATAAGTTGCTGCAGGATAACAGACGTCTCCTTTTTCATTAACATACCTTGTCTCAGTGTTGTCCCAAACTTTACTGCCATAGAACAGAATAAAATCATTTGGTTGACCAAGATAGTGGCCAGTAACCGCCAAACCTGTACCTCGTCGTGGATTGGTCGTTGTATAGACTCCTTGTGGCTTAGAATACGGAACTACATCTGGGCTAGCGTTTGGCCAAATCATAAATGTAGCATCTGGTTTAGGATCCTCAAGATCGCCATCAGTTACGGTGAACTCAATCCGTTCAATATCATACCTATTAAGCGTGGTTTCGAACCCAGACGGATCTCTAAAGAATCTATAGAAATCACTACCACCCGCTGATCCTGGACTAATAGTAAGTGCTGGTATCGCAAAATGACTTTCTGGATACGCGGTTGGGGCAGGCAACGGACCTCCAGCCGCATTACCGACTGCACAATAATATGATCCTCCAGGTTCTGGTGGGCGGTAGCCCGCATCAACATATTGGTTGTTTATATCTTGCGACCCTGACAGGTAGTCTATAGGATACCATGTTAAACAAGGGTGCTGATTTGCATCTCCATTAAGAGTGCGGGACATATCGCGTTCAAGACAAAATCCACGCCAGCCAACTAACTGGAATTTTTGTTTCAATTTTTGACAACTACCATCAACAATCCGATTTCCCTCTGGACCAGTGGTCGCTGGCTCAGTAGTTCCTGGTTTAAACTGGAAACAGTCGTTATCAGATGAGCAAGCTGCTCCATCATGAGAGCCACCAAGGCAGATACCATCGGGTGGTTTACCCAACGACCCTGGAATTGATGTTGGATCAGTTGCGTTCGGGTTAGCATAGTTAAAATACTTCACGAACACATCACCGTACTTAACTTTGGTATAGTCACATTCACAAGCACTTGCAAGATTTGGGTCACTCGACTCTTTTGAAGTTTCGTTACATAGGTGTGCGCCTGCAAACTGACGATTGGCTTTTTTGATGGTTGGTGAATTTGGAAACGGTGCGTCTTTTTCTGGGTATGCTCGGCACAGTTGGCCTGGGGCAGCCTTAAGAATATCTTTAGTAGTCCCATCCATATTGCGAACACAGACACCATTAAGACAAATACCCGCACCGCCCACACCACATGCCGCGTTGTTTACCGCGCAAAATTCATCAAATTGTGTAGCACCGACAGAGCAATTCGTATTACCACAAGGTATCTTATAGACCAGGCGCCAGTCAGAACTTGTAGGCGATGATAGTGCGTCTACTTGAGCCAAATATTCAACAGGATAAGAATTGGGAATAGAGATACCAGAGTACTCCTGCCCCGACCATGAAGTGTCGCGTAACACATACTCCTCAGTGGACAGCGGTGATGGTTGATTTACCGGATCATTCTCTATCCAATTCGCACAATTAGAAATATTATCTTCATCCGCATTTTCTGGTGCTTTATTACATCTCCCAATAGCATCACAAACTGTTTTCCATTGCGCACTTTTTTCATCCCACACCCGATGTGCTGATCGACATTGCAACCACTCACCACACTGACGATCGCGAGAAACACTTATAACAATATTAGCATCTCCAGGGTTATTTTGGTTCGACAAAACTGGCTCGACCAAACGAGACTGCTGAGCAGCACTAGCTGCATAGGTATCTTTGGTAACAAAATATTTATTGGGGACATCTGTCTGGTCAAATAAGGCACACCCTTCTTTCTGACTCACTTTTCCATCACATACTCCGCCAGAAATTTTTTCATTATTGATCAAGTAATACGCACGGTCGTTATCCCCATGGTCAATAAATTCTGTACAAGCATCCTGCTCTACCGGACATTCACCAACATAATTTTGGTACTTACCCTTGTCACCGTACGACCACAAACCAAACGTACTGTTATCGATCTGGTAATCCGGATAACAGGCCTGACTACCAATATCAGTACAGGTAGAACCAGCTCCACAGTCTGCATTCTCGGTACAAATTTTCTGTCGGTTAGTACTACATACTCCAACGTCTTTCCAAAACCATCCATTACGTTTTACACCATTAACGACCACGCCATTTTTGTATGAACAGATTTTATTTCCAGTGAGCGCAGGATCTTTGAAAAAAATCGGACCAGTCGCACTCGAATAGGCCTTACATCCAAGAGCTTCTTGTTGACACAGATTTTGTTGGTACGTAGCAGGATTATTTTTAATAAGTACTGTCTGGTATTTAGGTCCTGTTGGAGAAGGAGTTTCAAGACCAGCATTCATACATCCAAGATCTGTCACGTTACAAGTAGCAGGTTGATTAGCAACTAAATACACAGGTGTAGCGGCTGGTGTCGTGGTGCTTACGTACACCGTTGAAGCCACAATTGATGCCGGGGCTACCGTTCGCACTTCATCTAGAGTTTTACCATACACGGTTGTATAACAACCAGTCTCACCTACAGCTATTTGACACGAAACCGAAGTGGTACCAACTGTAAGCGACGCGATTGTTCCTCCGGTACCTTTCAAAAAGATATTATGAAGCTGAGGAGCCGGTGAAGATCCGATATTTTTAGTGTCTAAAAGAGCTGTACAACCAATTGCTCCTTCACGACATAAATAACTGAAACCAGTAACATTGCGCACTGTACCAGCAGCATCAGTATAAGCCATACAACCTAAAGCTTCACCGGGAAGATTGTCTGACTGATTACTATCACACGCTGGATCTACTTTTAAGGAATTTTTTACGAGGTACGTCAGTTGAGTAACTTCTCTCAACACAACATTATCGAGATATACAATCACTCCAGAACCGTTTTTAAGCACCAATTCAAATGTTGATGTCGAAGCTCCAGGAAGATCGACCGAACCTAAATTATATGAACGCCACGCGTCGCCGACGGTCACAGAACCAAAATCTTTAATCGTACTCCCGTCTACCGAACGTAAGGACCACGTAATGGTCTGACCCGTTCCTTTTGCCCAAAAACTAATTTCGTAGGAACGTCCAAAAACTCCTTCAAAACGCTTAGATGTCTCAGCACTAGAGAGGCTCAATGATTTACCGCCAACACGGACCGATTCAGGAGAAACAGCCACACCAGCACCAACCCAAGACTGAGCAGTTGCTTGATTTTCAAACGTGTCGGTAAAAACAATCCGGATATTATTGCCGGCATTCCCTTTATAAGCTCGGCATGAGTCTACAGCTTGACTACATACATTGCTGGCTCCAGCAGTATTAGGTACACCCCCTGGTAAACCAAAGTAGAAACACGAACCGTCACGATATTCCCCACCTTGAAGACATAGTTGGCAAGTACCGTTAGCAAAATTACCTTTACGTGCCGCACACTGAGTTGCATCAAGGGTTGTCGGATACAATTCTGTAACATTTAATCGATATGGGGTACAGGAATCTGCGACAGGGATAGTCTTGGCAAGCAAACGATAGTAGGCGTTACCAGCTTCATCATTAAATTCACGACAATCCAAGCTTGCAAGCCCTGCTTTGTATAATGTCTGATTACAGATCGAATCGTACTGAGCTCGATCAGCTTCAGTGCGCACAAAATACTCTGGGCCACCAGCAGCATCCTTAACCAGAGTGAATGTTTTTAATTGAAAACCTGTTGCACTGCCTTCGTATGTAAAGAAGTTTTTCTGACGAACAGGATCCGGCAAACTACAAGTTCGCAAATAGGAGAAAAATTCTGTTTTTTCTAGCCCACCAGAAGTTGTGCCTAAGTTGGTAAAACCAGCACATCCTTCATCTTGAGCTGAACATGTCTGACCAGCTGAAGGAATAATATAGGCTAATGTATCACCTACAGAATAGTTGGAAGGCAACTCTCGATAAGCGGCATAACCAACACATTGCGGCGCACAAATATCGCTTGATGAAAACTTAGCAGGAATACGAGACAGTCCAGAGGTCTGAGACACAGGAGTAAAATAGGTACAGCCCACCTCATCCGCAATACAAGCCCCAGCATACTGCGAACACTCTGGACGAGGCTGAAGTTTATTCAACTCCGCAACGGTTGTTGGGCGCTCTACCTGAGGAGTTGTTGGATTAGCGTCATAACATTTAAGGTAATCAGGAGCTTGTTTCAAATATAAATTAACCGAGGTGTTCGCCGCTACTTGGAACGCTGAACAACCGGCAGACTTTGGACTACACGCATTTGAAATATTTGAATTAAAGTAAGCGCCTGTATTCGCACCATATGATGTCGGACCAGAAGGTGGTAACCAATTACCAGTAGCATCTTGAGCAAAAGAGTAGCTGCGACACCCAACCGTATCTTTGGAACAAAACCCGGTGTCTAAACTGCGATAAACATATGCTCTTGAAATATTATTCTCATCTTTAAACGCTTTGCATGTTCTAAATTGTGAATTACAACTATCTGCTGCAAACTTCCATGTATTAGTTTCACGAGCACAATAGGCATAATTAACGCACGAACCATCTTTATTAAAGGCAACACACGTACTAAGATCCGCGCATTCTTGATTGCGATCAGGTACATCTGGGCTAAGAAGAGTTGGGCCATAAGCGAGCGCGTTGCATCGTGTCGCCGGAGCTTTCAAAACCCAATTCGGATCAATTAAATGACAGAAGGGCTTATTTACAGGGTCATATACTACACCAGTAATTTTACCAGTCGCGTCTTTCGTAAAAGTACAATCTTCAAAACCATTCATAACCTCAGCTAGAGTCCATGGCTTATCGGGATCACTTTTTTCAGCTGCCAACTCAAACCCAAGCGGCACCATTCGCAACTGCCTAAGAACTTTAATATTACTATAGCAAAAACCGTTTTGATAACAATTTTTATTTGCATTATCAGCAACTCTTGATGGAGGAATCAGTTTCCAGTCTCCTCGAATCAAACCTTGATCGACTGCATTTTTTAAGGTAAAAGGTGTTCCGTTTCCCGCTTGTTGCATCGCCTGCGCCAAACCACTATCAGCACGACAATTGTACAAACCAGGCGTATCTGGACAATTGGTAAGTTGACCTAAAATATTATATTGGTCAACCGCAGCCGTACGCACAGCTATAAAATCATTAAATAATGCTTGAGCGGCTCTGCGTCCGCCAGGCTGTGCAAGTGCAGCATAACCGCCAGCATCTGTACCACTCTGACACACATCTCCGCCAGCACCGCCCACACACAAACCAAATGGCAAAATACCTTTTTCTTGAAAATTTTTGATCATGGTACCGGCTAAGGTGTTGAGGAAAAATGTAGCCAAAGCACCAGGTAGTAATTGAAATTCACCAGTACTAATCGCAGTGTTAATCTGTGCCGCGCTCTGCTGAGTGCGCTCTGCATTAGAAAGACTTTCAAGCTCTTTGCCGATTAAAAGAGCTGGTGATTTTTTCTGACCCGAAACATTTGTATCAAGAGATTTTATACCTCTACCTTCTTCACGATCTTTTGATGCCGCATCTTTTGCATTCGTTACATAAGCACTAATCGCATCAAGCGAAGAAAGATGCACACCTAAATTACTTTGGTCAGCACTAAAGGTAAGCATTTCATTAAACTGGTTTTGAAGAGATTTTGAGGTACGATCAAAACGGCTTTTCCAAGCAGTTTCGCTCAGGTTGTTGTCGATAAACTGGGTAAACGTACAATTAGGTTTTGAGGTCGGATCTTTAGGGGCGGTAACGCCAATACCCAAACGTAGAGCCTGACGCATCATTAAATCTGTGTTTGGATCACTAATTTTACAAAAGTCACGGCCGAATCGTTGTGTCAATTTATCTATACCTTTTCCAAGTGCATCATTACCAACATCTGCCAAATAACTACCAAATCCTTTTTCAAACACCAAGGCAGACTGCCCTTTTCCTCCAGAAGCAATCCAAACCGCTGAATCGTAAGCAATTTTTTGCAAAGCATAGCTTACCGCTCCTCCAGCCACGTTAAGCACACCGATTTTTAACCCATCCAAAACCTTATCGAGAACAGTTTTTACTTCTCGGGGGACATCGGTTATAACCGTACTGACCGTTGCAAATTGTGCACGCACGGGATCCGCAACCGCAAAAAGACCTAAAAAACTCGTAAGACTTACTACAGTCAACATGGCCGCAGCCGCTGTCTTTTTGAACGCTATACCCATAGGCAAAAGTTATGAAGCTAGAGAAATGGGAGGTAGAATGCAGAACATATTTCTACATATACCTTCAAAAACTATCTTACCCGAGTAGATGTCGAGATACCAGGCGACTGAATCAGTGCCTGAGAACTCGACGCAAACAGTACTTGGGCAGTTTTTAACAGATCAGCATCGGAAATTTTTTGTAAATCACTTGCAGATACTTGTTTGGTATCAATAAGCATCTGTCGAAGTTGTTTCGGATCAGATAAAACACTTGTCAGCGCATCAGGAGACGTAATGTCGATCGCCGAAGGTGAGACAATAACTGGTGGTTGAGCGACAATGGTCGTCGTCCCGGTTACCGCAGCAGCACCTTCTGCAGACGAAATTCCACCGCAATTTTTTCCTGCACCTGGGCAGAGAGGAAGCCCTTTTTGCAAAACATCTTTATCGCTCATTCCGTATCCGTATGAATCGTAAAGGTAACGACTTGTTCCGTAAACAAAAATTTTCTCATAGTCACTAATACCATTACCCGTAGTATCTATATGTTTAAGATAATCGATATTATTATCAACGAGCTCTTGCTTCAATGTAGCAGGTGCAGCATTGGTGAGTGCATAGGGGGCTGCAATACTGTTACGAATCTGCAATCCCCACAGAATAACCCCAATAATTGCAAACGTCAATACTAAGGTGAATAGCACCTTTTTTTCACCTTGCAGACGCGGTGGGTCTGTAAGGAAATACGTTTGTTCGTCGGACATATATTTAAACGGAAAAAGGCATAGATACAGTATAACATATTGCCAATACACTGTCATTGCGAGGAGGAGCTGAAGCGACGACGCGGCAATCTCGTGGGGCTACCACGGATTTTGTCAGCAAGTGTCACGGTGACCTAATGAGATTGCTTCGTCCCGATTCGGATCGGGACTCGCAATGACACGGCTTAGCCTCTCCCACTGCTCAAGGGACAATTCTTGCGCCCGTACGGTCGGCAACAGTCCAAATTCAGCAAATAACCGATGCAGGGCATCTTTTTTGTCTTTACCGATGTGTGGTAACAAATTTTTTAATAACAACTTACGACGACTGCTAAAACCGGCTTTGATGAGATCAAAAACCCTTTTTTCATCTTCAGCAGAAAGGAGTTCGCTCCGCGGCCGCACTTCGAGATGAAGAATAGCGGAATCAACTGCGGGTGACGGCCAAAATGCTGCTCGTGGCACG
Source organism: Candidatus Magasanikiibacteriota bacterium (assembly GCA_052035445.1). Lineage (GTDB taxonomy): Bacteria > Patescibacteriota > Patescibacteriia > Magasanikbacterales > GWA2-37-8 > CAZQUL01. Next base: position 5,000 of record JBPOHP010000180.1, on the reverse strand, counting down.
GTAGCAATATAGGCAGGATGCGCTCGGTACTGTACGGCCAAACCTAAGACCGACATATCGCCCGGTTGAGCACAAATCCTCTCAGCAACTTCTTTTTGCACGAGCACAGTGAGCGTCGATGGCGACGGCACTTCTTCTAAAAAGAACCGTAGGAGTGGCGAGGTGATCTGATACGGAATATTTGCCACCACTTTATACGGTATCGGAAATGTTTTAAAAAAATCAGTTTGGCGCAAGGCGTTGCCCCACACCACCTCAAGCGTTGGAAATTGACGCTGCTGTTTTTGCCAATAGATTTCCAGCTTTTTTTCAATTTCAAAACTTACCAATCGTTTAACGACAGGTGCCAGAGCTTCGGTAAGCACACCAAAACCAGGGCCAACTTCGACAACCGTATCCTCCGGATTCACACCAGCAACATCAAGCATGGTTTCGATCACTTCTGGCTCAACGAGATAGTTTTGCCCATACTGTTTGGAAGGGCGGAGATTATACGTTCGGCACAGATTGGCGAGTGTTTTTTCGTCGTAAAGGTTGTACATAACAGAAAAATATACCGCTATAGTACGCTCAAATCTCTAAAAAAACCAGGACTATTTTAATCCACCAAAGGCGGACGCGGGTTCAATTCCCCGTAGCTTGATACAAACATACCAGTTAATACCCCGTCAGCTTGCTGTGGGGTAGTTCGTTATTAAACACCACCAGCTCGCACAGGAGACGAAAAATGATGAATAACCTACGTCTCTTCGAGCCGGGACAGAAGGAGGGGGACCGTCCCGGCCGAAGATACGAAAAACGACCTCACAAGAGATCGTTTGATAGTAGTGTACAGGTTTGAAAATCGTTGTAAAGGGTGGTGTGTGTAAAGTTAACGGCGAGACTTCGGCGTTCGGACTTCAGCACCTAATGGCCGAAGTCCGAAGTCTGATTGCCGTAACCCTGCTACACCCGTATCCACCGTAAATACGCCTCACTGAGTGGGAGCAGATCCCCTTCTAATACTCCCTCGGGGTCAGTGGATTCAAAATCCGTGCGATGATCTTTGACGAGGTGATACGGATGCAACACATACGAACGAATCTGGTTCCCCCATTCAGCGGATTTATACTCGCCACGGAGCTCTTGGCGCTCAGCGGCCCGCTTTTCTTCTTCGAGGCGCAGGAGTTTGGCTTGCAAAACTTTCATCGCAGTTTCTCTGTTTTGCAGCTGCGAGCGCTCATTTTGACACGAGACGCTGATACCGGTGGGAATATGTACAATGCGCACCGCCGAGTAGGTAGTATTCACGCTTTGCCCACCCTTACCGCCCGACATAAACGTATCAATGCGTAAATCTTTAGGATCAATTTTAAAATTCTCGAGCTCGTCTTTGAACTCAGGCAGAACTTCGACGAGTGCAAAGGTGGTATGACGCATTTTTTCGGCATCAAACGGCGAGATGCGCACCAGTCGATGCACCCCGTGCTCGGATTTGAGATAGCCATACGCAAACGCACCCGACACTTCAAACATGAGGGATTTGTAGCCAACTTCAGCACCACGCGACTCATCGAGTAACCGGATACTCCACCCCTGTTTCTCGGCAAATCGGTAGAGCATACGATAGAGCATGGCGGTCCAATCTTGTGCCTCGGTACCACCACTGCCAGCATGCACACTAACGATCGCACTATGCTGATCGTACGGCCCGCTCAAAAAAACTTTGAGCTCGTAGGTTTGAAATCGTTTTTCAAGCTCAGTCGTTTGCCGTTCGAGCTCGGCTTCGAGCGCTGCATCTTTGGTAGCATCGAGCTCGAGCAAATCTTTGGCGTCTTTGGTGAGCACAGCCCACTGCTCGAGCTCACGTTTGATATCTTGGTAATCTTGAGAAATTTTTTGTGCTCGTTTTTGATCTGACCAAAAATTCTCTCGGTTCATTTCGAGAGATAATTCCTCAGCTTTACGCTCAAGATCAGGGAGCTTGAGGAGGGTTTTGGTGGCTTCGATCTTGTGAATGAGATCGGTGAGGCGGTCGGAGAGCATGATGAACTTCATAGCTTCAGCCAGAGGCTGATCCGCCTATGGCGGAGATGAGCGCAGTAGCTGATGAGGCGATTAGAACTAACATGATGGTAACAGAAAAAAGGGGTTGGTTCAAAAAGAAGCGGCCGGTGGAGGTCCCGGTCGTATGATGACACGATTACGTTACCGCCTTTCTCCCAAGCACTTTAGCCAAAAAAACAGTCAGGAAGTGCTAAAAACAACCAAAATATGATAAAAATACGATCTACCCAACAATTATAAACAACGACCTTGACTTTAGAGTAAAAATATGATATTTTTTTTAGTTACTCATCACCTACGACTAAAGCTTCTTAAACAAAAGCTTTAGGAAAAAGGTGAAGAGTATCACACAACCCGCTTTCTTCAGAAAGCACTGCATTCAGGAGCCAAACAATGACCCAGAACATTATCGGTACGGTGCAGAAGTTTTTCCCCACCCCCGATCGCTGCTACGGTTTCGTCGAGATTCCCGGACAGACCGAAAACGTGTTCTTTCACTTAAAAGGAGGTTACAAAGCGTGGTACGACCGAAAAACTGATACGGTACGGATCGAATACCAGAAGCCGGAGCGCAACCCGGTTCAGGGCGATCGCATCCAGATTCTCGAAATCGAACGGCGCGGCAAGGGCATGCAAGCGCAATGGCTCTTCGCCGAGAGCTTCGAGCGGGCGCTCATGCTACGCGAATTGCTCGTGCCCGTGAGCCAAGGTGATAGTAAGAAGCCTCTCACGATCGAACTCGCCCAAGCGCTCTTGAGCCACTGCCACCGAGACACACTCGAAGATCGAGCTTTTGGCGACAGTGAAGTCAGCTGGCGGTTCAATGGGCGTATTATCGCCAGTGGATACTTCGGCAACTCCGGTTCAAGCGTCAGCTTCAATACTACTGCCGTGTATAGCACAACTTCGTTCGAAGGCGAAGACGCTCGGCGTCTGCGCCACGCTGGCAAGGCCGGGAATTACGCACGCAACGACGAAGGTGGTAGCGATTGCGACTTCGACCCAACCGAAGACTGCGATACTATCTTGGACGGCTTTTATGATGATTAGGCGGGAGAATTAATTTCCCCCCGGCAGGACTCCGCTCCTCCCGGGGTTCTGCTTTTTTAAAAACCACCCAATCTCTTGACAAACACCCCCACCGTCTCTAGGCTTACCCCATATGACCTTCATACAAGCCTGCCACTTTTTACTCTCACTCCAGAATCTACGCACTGGTCAGGACGCAACAGAAACCCGCGCTGAGCGCCATGCTCGGCTCCGGCATTTTTTGGCATATTTTGGCCAACCACAAGACAAGATAGCAAACTATATCCATATCACGGGTACCAGTGGTAAAGGATCTACCGCAACCATGATCGCCTCCATTCTTACCAAGGCTGGAAAACGTGTCGGACTCCTCACCTCGCCTCATATCACGACCATAACCGAACGTTGGCAAATCAATGGTCGACCAATGCCGCAGCGTATATTTATTTCCCTTGTAGAAGACATTAAACAAGCGTTTAACACGCTCTTTAGGGAGTACCCCAGCGATACCATCACCTATCACGAACTTCTTACTCTTATCGGTTTCATCTACTTTGAGCGAGAAGACGTTGATACCGCAGTCATCGAAGTTGGCATGGGAGGCGATCTTGATGCGACCAATATTATTCCCCACAAGCGTGCTGCTATCATCACAACCGTTGGCCCCGATCACCTTCAACTCATCGGCCCAACTCTCGCGGATGTTGCTCGTCATAAGGCAGGTATTATTACCGGTCCAACCACGGTTATTACTGGCGTTACTAATCCCGAACATCTCGAAATTATCACAAATACTGCCGCACTCTCACAATCAGCAATAATTCTCCCTTTGGAATCGTACACCATCACACAACGAAGCATAAACCAAACCCATTTTACCTACAAAAACCACTCTTATCACCTCAGTGCTTTTGGTGACCATCAAATTAAAAACGCACTACTCGCCATCGAAACAGCCCACGCGCTCAAAATCGAGGAATCTAAAACCAAACATACATCTGCTCGTTGGTTTTTCTTTCAACAAAGAGTATGAGCTGGCACTGAATCACTTCGTGCAGCACAAACCAACAAGTATTACTACTACAAGATGCACCTCTAATGCTTTTCGACCAGTAGCATCGCCCGGACAACTTGTCTCAATAGGTAAAAACCTATTTCCCAAGTCCCAAACTTATGTTTTTATTGACAGCACTCAAGCCTTAAAACATGTGCAGAGTATTGCTGATGAAAACGACATAATTCTCATCACCGGCTCAATATTCCTTAGCGGCGAACTCCGACCACTCCTTCTCAAGAAGTTGAGAAAATAAAAAATAAAACGTATACTTACGCTACAGCCTACCAGCTACTGCGCTCTAATCTCTCTCTATGGACTTCTCCAAAGTACGCAATTATCTTTTCATCATGTTACTCGGCGGTGTAACTATCATGTTTTTTTGGCTACTTCAACCATTGGCTTATGCTATTTTTTGGGCAGCCGTTATCGCCGCTCTTTTTTACCCCGCTTATCTCGCCATCGATCGAGCGTTTAAACATCGGAGTGTAAGCGCCTTTTTTAGTGTTCTTATTATCACACTCATCATCATAATCCCACTCCTCATAGTCACACTTCTACTCATCAAAGAAACAATCACGTTATACAACGATGTCGCCGTTACCAAAGAGGGAGTGAATGGAACTTTTGCCCAGATTAATTTCTTCCTTAAAAATAATTCGATCTTCAAATTTTTTAATTTCGACCAACAGTTTATAACTGATATTATCACTAAAGTTACTACTTTTTTGACCAACTGGCTCGTTGAAACCATTAAGTCTATAACCCAAAATTCACTCAGTTTTTTTGCCATGTTCATCATCATGTTGTATTCATTATTCTTCTTTTTGCGAGATGGCGAAAAAATCATCGAAAAAATCATGTATTTATC
>JBPOHP010000187.1:0-1819 GCA_052035445.1 Candidatus Magasanikiibacteriota bacterium | reverse complement strand
ACGCCAATAGCCCAAACTCCAGCCCATCCAAATAAAGCTGTGGCCAGAGCATGACCACCGATCAAGTAAAAAATGCCGTACCAAAAACCCCAATTCAAAACATAGTGGCTCACTGCAAAGAAAGGGTGACAGAGCGAGCCCCACTTTTGATACTGCTTGTAAGTGTTCAGCCTTACTCCGCTAGGTTCCATCAGTCGGCAGAGATGGTCGTAATCTCTTTCGGAGAGGTTTTTTGCGATTGTTTGATGGTTCACATCCGCTAAAAAACAGTAGAGCCATCCCCCATGTACGTTGTATGGGTCTCCCGGTTTTTCCGAGAACTGGTGATGCACGTAATGAGAGATGACGTAGATTTCTTCAGGGATTACGCGAATGGTCAGATTTCGACAGGCCTCGCGAATCCAACGATTGCGAAATTTAAACGCCCGATGCGTGCAATAGCGATGAAGCCAAAACGTCCCATGGCTTCCCATGGCGACCATGCTGTAGAGAAAACCTGCGGCGATTAGGCCAAAGCTTGCATAGTTGAAGAAAAAAATACCCAAGGGGATGATAAAAGAGAGGGTGGCTACCCAACCAAAAAAAGGAAGCCAGTTTTTCTTTGAAGCAAAAACATTGAGTCTGGAAAAAAATTCTCGAAAAACTTCGCGTTTCGAAGGGACATAGAGTTTGCCCGCTCTTGCGAAACCATAACTAGGAGGGTCTAGCACTCGTTCTAAGAAAATCATTTAGACTTCTTCATGTCTGTAGAAACTAACATGGATATTTACCCAATTCGAGATATTTCGGGTTATTTAAACATAAGTATGGAAAAGAAAAAACGCGTGGTGATTATTGGTGCGGGATTCGGCGGCGTCGCTGCGGCAAAGGCACTGAGCCGCTCTGCGCATTGCGATGTGCATCTTATCGATCGGCGCAATTTTCATCTCTTCCAGCCACTTCTGTATCAGGTCGCGATGGCTGGTTTAAACCCTTCCGATATCGCCATCCCGCTTCGGAGGCTATTTTCAAGGCAAAAAAATATCCAAATCACCTTGGCTGAAGTTAGTCGGTTGGATTTGGAAAAAAAACGCGTGCATTTCGATGAGCGTTGGATTGAATTCGATTATTTAATTTTAAGCTGCGGCGCAAAACATTTTTATTTTGGTAAAAACGATTGGGAAAATTTCGCCCCTGGGTTGAAGACCGTCGAGCAGGCGACCGAAATTCGAAGACGAATATTGACCGCGTTTGAGCTTGCCGAAAAAGAAGAAGACGCCGTGCGTCGCAAGAGCCTTCTGACTTTTGTGATTATTGGCGGCGGGCCGACCGGCGTTGAGTTAGCCGGAGCTATTGCTGAAATGGCATCTCGGACATTGATCAACGATTACCGGGTTGCCGACCTTACTAAAACTCGGGTGCTCCTTGTCGAAGCTGGGCCAAGGGTTTTGGCTGCTTTTCCTCCTGATCTCTCGTCAGTGACCGAAAGATATTTAAAGAAGCTAGGCGTTGAAGTTTTAACGAACTCACGGGCAAGTGAACTAAGTGAGAACGGTTTGCAAGTAGGGGAGCGAACAATTGAGGCGCATACCTTAATTTGGGCTGCCGGAGTTAAACCAGCAAGTTTGAGTGAAGAAGTTCCTGTAGCGAAAGACTCCCAAGGAAGAGTATTGGTCGGTGCCGACTTGAGTCTTTCGGAGCATGAACCAGGGTATAAAAATATATTTGTCATCGGAGATCAAGCGTCCGTGAAGGATTCGTCAGGTGACTTATTGCCGGGAATAGCTCCAGTTGCGCTTCAGCAGGGAAAATACGTCGGTAGGTTGATTTCAGCCGAACT
>JBPOHP010000134.1:0-2374 GCA_052035445.1 Candidatus Magasanikiibacteriota bacterium | reverse complement strand
AAAAAAAGCCGGCTAAGAAACCAGCTAAAAAGAAAACTGCCGCTAAGAAAAAAAAGAAATAACAGTTAAAAATTCCTCGTTTTCTATAAACGAGGAATTTTTTTGTGAGTATTGACGTGTGGTGCGGATGTGTGGTAGTACTTTTTTACTGCCTTTGGCAGTAATAACCGTGTCAGTACTCTGACAAAAGGAGCGTGAACTATGATGGTCCGTTTTTCCATCTGGTGTATTGCTGGACTCTTTTGCATACAGCCACATGTTGCGTGGGCAGGTGAAGATGATATGTGTCGTGATCCGAAAACCGGTGCAGAATCACGTGTTCAAAAATTTGAAGATCGTTTTCGTCAGATAGAAGAAACTAATAAATGTGAAGGCATACTCATAACTATTCTTGAAAGCGGTAAAACGTACGAAGCGCGGTGTGTTAACAGTTCGGCATCAGAAGCCCCTTCTTTAGCAGTTGTATCTCAAAGAGAATCAGAAATCCTATTTACGTGTGCTGGTCCGCAGACTCAAAAAGAACGACTATATCGTTGCCAGGTAGCTACCGATACGATTAAAAGAACCGCGATCAAACGAGGGGTGGCTATGACAACGGCAATGGTGAGGTGTAGCAATACATAGTTAGCTCGGCGGCAAGCCGAGTTTTTTGAATTAATACTCTATTGTTTTTTTGACCACTTTCTGGTTAGGTGAAGAAGATATGTTGCATACTGTATCGTCTTCAAAAATTTTATTACGTATTGGCGGATGTTTTCTCGGTGGTGTGGCGTTAGCCTCACTATATGCGTCACGCAGTTGGTTGCCGACCATGCTTGGAGTATTTTTTATTGCTGTTTTTATACTACTTGTTGTACGTATGGATCGCTTTTGGAAGATGCTCATTATAAGTAGCGTAGTATTTTTTTTAGGAATACTAAGGTTTATTGTGGTGCTGCCAAATATTTCCTCTACGTCTCTTGTATATCATGCGGATCAAAAAATTCAACTCGAAGGCGTGGTGCGTGACGAGCCTGACCGACGGATTGCGGGTGCGCAGTATGTAGTTCTTGTCGATCAAATTGTTGGTTCTGCTCAAAAAATTCGTGGCAAAATATTGGTAAAATTACCGCGCTATCCGGAGTATGCGTATGGCGATCGGTTGCGTCTCGTGTGCAAAGTAATGCTTCCCGAGCCAACTAAAGATGGTTTTCGGTACGATCAGTACCTCGCGGCACAGGGAATTGACGCCGTATGCGAACAGCCTCAGGTTACACTCCTTGATCATCGTCAGGGTTCGTGGTTGTTTTCGCAGCTGTTACGTTTTAAAATGTTTATTGCGGAAACGATCAGTCGGGTATGGAATGAACCGAAAAGTAGTTTTATGGCTGGGATTTTGTATGGCAGTCGCTCGGGGTTGCCGCCCGAACTGACTGATCTTTTTAATAAAACCGGTGTTACACATATCATTGCAGTGTCTGGATCAAACATTTCGATTATTGCGGTAGCTGTTATGTCGACATTGCTTACTTTAGGGCTGCATCGCCGGCGGGCTACGTACGTGGTTGGTGGTTTTATCGTGGTGTTTGTACTATTCACGGGCGCGTCAGCATCGGTCGTTCGGGCGGGCATTATGGGAGGTATTGCGCTCCTTGGCAAACTTGTTGGTCGGCCAGTGCGTATGTCGATAGTGCTTATGGTAACCGCGGTTATGATGGCCTTGTTCAACCCGTATGTGCTCATTTGGGATGCCGGGTTTCAACTCTCGTTTTTATCGACGATTGGGCTGGTCTATATTAGCCCACTCATGATGGAAAAAGTATTGCAAAAAAGTATGCCTGTTATGTTTGAAGTGATCATAGAAAATGGTGTGACCACCATCTCGGCACTTCTCGCAACGTTACCATTGATGCTTTTTCAATTCGGTCGGTTGTCGCTCGTTGCTCCCATCGTGAACGTGCTTATTCTCTGGACGATACCCTACGTAATGCTAGTTGGTTTTATCGCAACAATTGTCGGTATGGTTTCGTCAACACTGGGTATTATTGTTGCTGTGCCATCGGTCGCGCTCATGGAATATATTTTACAGATCGTTGGTTGGTTTGGTGCGCAATCGTTTGCGTCGCTGGATATTGCCGTGCCATGGTGGGGGATGGCAGGGTTGTACTGCCTATTGATATATGGAGTCCTGCGCTGGTCACGACTACGCACGTCGTTTTGAATAAAAAATAGTCGATATTTTTATCGTTATTTATGGCAAAAAAAACATCTTTTCTTTCATCGGCAGACGGTTATGACATAGCTGCCACCGTCTACGATCGCAAAGAAAAATATCTCAACAGTTTTGAGCAGGGGAAACTACTACCACTTCTCGGTGAAGTGGCAGGAAAAACGG
>JBPOHP010000186.1:0-2421 GCA_052035445.1 Candidatus Magasanikiibacteriota bacterium | reverse complement strand
TTTTCAAACTCTTCATATCGATCGTGGACAAATTGACGCATCGTCTCTTTAAAACGATGTGTGTTAAACTGTTCTGCATGTTCACGAATACGAGTACTGTCCCATGTGTGAGGTGTAAAATGAATAACCGCATCAAGTAGAGACTCCCAGTTTTGTTCGGGGAAAAGCACTCCGGTTTCGCCAGGTAATACCGTTTCTGCAGCGCCACCCGCAGCGTAAGCAATGACAGGGCGTCCACTGCTCATGGCTTCAAGAGGGGTAACGCCCGCATCTTCAAGTTGCGGATGAATAAAAGCTTGGGCATGTCGGAGTAACTCGGCCTTCTGGTTGTCAGAAATTTTACCTAAAAATTCAATAGTCGGACCGGCTTGCTGCGTTAAATGGTGGTATTCTGGGCCGATGCCAAAAATTTTAAGAGGAAGTTTTAATCGATTAAAAACATGGATCACCATATCGAGGCGTTTGTAGGGAACAAGACGGCCGCCAGCGACAAAATAAGGGGCTATATCCGTGCTCGGCTTGAAGTGCTCAATTTCTACTGGTGGGTATAAAACTATACTTTCTCGTCGATAATATTTAAGAATTCGGCGCTCTACGGTTCTAGAATTAGCCACAAAATGATCTACTCTACCAGCACTCACTTGATCCCATAATCGTAATCGATGAATAATGGGCTGTAAAAGTATTTTGACCAAGCGGTTTTGTCGTAATTCATTCACGTATTCATGAGTATCAGACCACAAAAATCGTGTCGGCGTATGACAGTAGGATATATGTAATGTGTGAGGTGGGGTAATAATCCCTTTGGCAAAAGAGCTGGTCGAAGAAATCACTACGTCAAATTCTTGTAGATTATGATGTTCTGTGGCTCGGGGCATCCATGGTAAGTACCACTGAAAATGTTTTTTTATTCCAGGCATGCGACCGAGCCATGATTCGATAACTCGGGCATGATTAAATTGAGGTACTTTCGCGGGGTCATGGAATAAAACAAAAATCGGAGCCTCTGGATAGAGGTCATGGAAAGCTTTTAGTACGCGTTCAGCGCCACCATCTTGCGCTAGATAATCATGGACCAAAGCGATTTTCATGGCTAGCTAATCAGCTCGTCTATAAAACCCCTTCTTTTTTTATAATTGCAAAAGGCGTTTTGATTATTATAATGAAGTCGGTTAGTAAACGCCACTGCTCAATGTAGAGTGTATCAAGTTTTATTTCTTCTTCAAAGGAAAGGTTGCTGCGCCCAGAAATCTGAGCCATACCGGTAATTCCTGGTTTTACGATGAGGACGATTTTATGGTTTTTTTGGTAGTTCTTAACTTCTCTTGGTTGGTGGGGACGTGGCCCAACAAGGCTCATTTCTCCGCGTAGTACATTGAAAAATTGTGGTAGCTCATCAATGCTCGTGCGGCGTATAAAACGTCCAAACGGTGTAACACGTGGATCGTCTTTTATTTTATAGATGGGTCCGGCTTTAATACTTTGTGAGGCAATCAGCTGTTCTTCGCGTACGAGTGCTTCTTTACCAGTTGCACCAAATTGGTCGCCGGTGCAATCTTTTTGGTACATAGAGCGAAATTTCAGTGCATAGAAGCGTATACCGTTTTTTCCTACTCGTTCATTTTTATAAAAAATTGGTCGTCCGGTCTCGAGAGCGATGATGATTGCAGTACAGGCGTAGAGTGGTAAGCAGATAAGTATGAGCATGAGACTGCCGATGATGTCCACGCTGCGTTTTACTACGCCGCCCCAGCCGGTCAAACGAGTGCGTTGTAATTCGACAACAGGAATGCCATTCAGGACGGAAACAGTAAAATTACTCGTAATAGTGGCAAATAAATCAGCGGTATATTTGAAAGTGAGATGGTATTCATTGGCAAAATCTATTGCTTCTAGTACCTCTACAGGATGGTGTTGGGGGTCGGTAAAAATAATTTCGTCGGGCTGTGATGCTAAAATTACGGGGATAATTGCAGGGGTAAAATGTTCAAAAGTTGCAACCACATCATAACCTAAACGACGCTCAGTAGCCAGTGTTTCGCATAATGTTTTGGTTAAAGTGCTTGAACCAATAACTACGCTACGACGCAAGTTAATTCCAGCTCGATAGAGGAGAATTTTGATGCCGTACATGGCAAGTCGGCCGAGCGTGACGTATAGACAGGCTACAAGAGAGCCGGCAAGAACTAAGAAGCGAGAATCAAATTTTTGGAGACTAAAAAAAATATAAACCGTAATTCCAGCAAAGCCAACCGAACAGCTGAGGAAGATTTTTACCAAATCATTAGCAAGTTTTCGATGGGGATATGTTTGATATAGACCGTTAAGTGCAAAAATCAGTATCCAAAGAGCGGCCACCCCCAGTATAGTTGGTAGGTAATTTTCCCAAGCTAATTTAAAAACTACTGGCCGTAATTCTAT
>JBPOHP010000165.1:0-9100 GCA_052035445.1 Candidatus Magasanikiibacteriota bacterium | reverse complement strand
TTCCAGGGTTGACTGACATAAAAAATGAGAGTATTGTTTTGGGGCGCTTCTGTTGTAAGCGTAGTGTAATCGTGCGTACCAAAGAATCGAGGAAATACCGATGCTGACCATGAAAGTCTTGGTGGGTTGCTGTAGTTTTTTTGCCATATCTGCTGCTGGCTGTGGAGATACTGTGCAAGTATTGCCAGCGGAAAGTCCGGGATTCACGACTCAACGTGGAATACAGACCGAACGCGAAAAAACTCTACCGCCACGTATCTGTGAATTCTTAAGCACACATGCGGTAGTTACTCCTATTGCGGATCGTTCTTATAAGGCTGAAGTTTTGTTTCAGTTGCTCGTACCAACTTATGTAGAGCTTTTCGTACGGGATACACCGCTGGTATCATGGCAAAAAATTGGTTTTACGCCAGGTGGGCCATCAGGTGTTGAGAGTTATCGGTTCGTTTATGCGCCTCTCAAAGATGGTCAAACCTACTTTTACAAGTTCGTGGCATACGACATTACGACCTTCCCACTCCGTGAGTGCGACGTGAGCGAGGGCTCTTTTAAAACGCCGGCTTTGGATTAGGTCGTATGGCACAGCTGAAGAGCTGTGTTTTTTAATTTGTTATCAAGCAGCATTTTTGTTATTATGCGTCCAATGTACCCCACTGTATGCCTCCTGTTATTTCTGTAAAAAATCTTGTCAAAACTTTTCAGTTTTCGGTTAAAAATCCTACGTACGGAGTGTTTCGTAATTTTTTTAATCCTGACAAAAAAATTGTTACCGCAGTTGACGATGTGTCATTCAACATCGATACTGGGGAAACCGTCGCGTTTATTGGTCCAAATGGTGCGGGAAAATCAACCTGCATAAAAATGCTCACCGGTATTTTGTACCCGACGAGCGGCGAGGTACGTGTGCTTGGCCTTAATCCAGAGGAAGATCGCCAACAGCTGGCTTATAACATTGGAACGGTGTTTGGACAGCGTTCGCAACTGATTTTTAATCTGCCGGTACGCGATTCGTTTCAGTTGTTTGGCAGGATGTATGGTTTAGCTACAGATGTGCTCAAAAAAAGAGCGGCCGAACTGATAGAACTGTTCGAGATGAACGAGTTTATTGATCAACCCGTTCGTAAACTGTCACTCGGCCAGCGAATGCGAGCTGAAATTGCAGTATCCCTTATTCATAATCCCAAGATTATTTTTCTTGATGAGCCGACCATTGGACTGGATATTGTGGCTAAGCATAAACTCCGCGAAATTCTCGGCAATCTTAACAAAGAATTTAAGACAACGATTTTTTTGACATCACATGATGCCGGAGATATTGAGGTGTTGTGCAAGCGGACGATCATCATCAATCATGGCCAGGTGATTTTTGATGCTGAGACTGAAAAATTGCAAAGGAATTTTTTGACCAATAAGGATGTGCGTTTAGAGCTTAAAAAACCGGTCAGCAAGCTCCGTTTGAAAGGAATCGATAGTATCTCGGGAGACGGGATATCATTTCATTTTTCCATCGACACGACCAGGTATTCTCTGAACGACGTTCTGCAAGAGGTTTTACAGCGATATGAAGTAGTTGATATGGAGGTGGAAAATCCGTCGCTTGAGGAGGTGATTGGGTCGGTGTATCAGCAAGTAAAGATGCTTTGATATGGCAAAATACTGGTATTTGTTTGTCGTTGCCTGGCGGAGTAGCCTGCTGTATCGCGGGAGCATTTTTGGGTGGATCATCGTCATGCTTATTCGATTGGGAGTACTTTTGTCACTCTATAGTTTTGCTTATCAGCAAACGACCGTTTCATCTCTTCAAGGAATTTCTTTTTCTGTGGCTATCTGGAGCATCACCTCGTATTTCCTATTTTTTTCTTGGGGAACGCGACAGCTATACCGCGAAATCGCTAGCGATTTTCGGTTGGGAACGATTGAGAATAAGGTGAATAAACCTTATAACTACCTAGTCTATGTGATTACACATCGGATAGGAACCGGGGCGGCGTTTGTGGTGCCGAGTGCGGTGGTCGCAATCGCTTTCATCTGGTTGCTTGCGGGGAGGCCGCCGATACTTTTTTCTTGGGCATGGTTCGTGAGCGCCATCGGTGTCATTGCTGGCGGACTCATTGTCTCAGTTCTTTCGTATTCACTTATTGGTCTTACGGCTGCTTGGCTACAGGATTCCGAACCACTTTTTTGGCTAATTGACAAAACCATCCTGATATTTGGTGGGTCATATATTCCCATGGCTCTATTTCCCAAAACTGTTCGTACGATTGCTGAACTTACTCCATTTGGAGCAGGAACTTTTCTGACCCAAATTTTTAATCCTGATTTTACGACCCGCTCTGGAACGTTATTTTTGGCTCAAGTGGCTTGGATACTCATACTTGGTTCGATTGTTTGGTTGGTGTTTAGGCAGGCTCAAGCAAAATTATCCGTTAATGGGGGTTGATCTCTATGCACGTCTCTTTTAGGGAAGAAATTTTCTTTGCTTTAGAAAAAATTAAAACCAACATACGCGCAGCGAGCGAACTGCGCGCCTCGTTTGCGTTACAAATACTCGGCATGATGTTAAATAATATTTCGTTTGTTGTAGTCTGGATATTCTTTTTTAAGGCATTTGGAAAAGTAAACGGCTGGACAGGAATAGATGTCATCGGGCTACAAGGAATATTGAGTTTGGTTTTCGGGATTACCGAGGCTTTTACCGGTGGAATTTTTCGACTGCCCGAAACAGTCAACAACGGTAATTTTGACAGCACACTTTTGTCACCACGAAGTTTGTATTTTGCTATTCTTACCAATTCAACACGCATTTCGGCTTTAGGAGATATTTTTTTTGGAGTACTGATGGTTATTTACTATGTTGTAGTGATAAAATTTTCATTCGCTCAGATAGGTATTTTAATCAGCCTTCTTTTTCCGGCGACAGCTATCATTATGAATGTTTCACTAACCACATCACTTATTAGTTTTGTTTTTACCGACTCCGAGAAACTTTCCCGAAACATGTTTGAAGCTTTTTTTTCGCCAGCTCTCTATCCTTCAGGATTATTTCATGGAGCACTACGAACGATTTTCATTTTTATTATCCCTTCACTCCCCATCGCCGGACTGCCCATTGATATCGTTAAGCATTTCAACATAGTACAGTATGTTGTTGTTTGGTCGATTGCGTTTCTATGGTTTTTCCTTGTTCAATTTTTGCTCAAAAAAGCCGTCAGGCGTTACGAAAGCGGTAATCTAACTGGGGCGAGGGTATAGGTTCATTTTATTTTCTCCTCAATACAATCAACCCCTCCACATGCGGCGTCCGCGGGAAAAAATTATAGAGTCGCGAAAATACGAGGTCGTAATAGGGGAGTAGGGCAGTAATATCACGGGCTTGGGTGGAAAGATTGCATGAGAGATAGAGAATAGTTTTTGGCAACTGCTTGATGAGTGTTTTTGTGACATCTTCATGCAAACCAGCGCGCGGTGGATCGAGAATGATCGTTTTATTGGGCGTAATAAGCTCGGTTATTTTTTCGGCCGGGCGACATTCGGCAGTGAAATTTTTGATGTTGTTGGCGATGATATTTTCATTGGCGTACGCGATGGCTTCGGCATTGTTATCAATAATCACGCCGCCGCTCGTGAGGTGGTGGAGCGGTAAACTGATCGAGCCAACCCCGCCATAAAAATCAACCACTTCGGTATGCGGATCGAGAAATTGGCCCATATCGCGTAGAGCTTCTTCAAACACCGGAACATGAACTTGAAAAAAACTAAGGAGTCCAAATTTGAGCGAAACATCATTGAGTTTGGTGTGCAAAGCATTGTCGCCAATGGTGTAAAGTAATTTGGTTGGTACGGCCGCCGGAGTTTTGTAATACGAATAGTAGAGTTGAAAACCAACCAGCTCGTCTGAAAGGGTGGGAAAATCAGGAAATGTTAGCTCGTCTTTGATAAATAACGCGGCGATGGCTTTGCCTTGGCTGTTGGAGCGGATGATGAGTGAGCGAAGACTCCTCATCGGAATGTTGTGCCGGTTGATCCAATCGAGGAGTGGTTTGGCAACGCGATTGATAATCGGGTCAGCGAGAAGACATTCGGTGAGTGCATGATACCGGTGTTCGCCACGCTCAAAAAAAGCAAAACAGGTTTTTCCTTCAGCATCAAACGTAAAGCTGTATTCAATTTTATTGCGATACCCATCCTCATGATCATCCGCCGCAATATCGGGTGTACATTCTAAATTCCCGATCTTGTAATACGTTTCGCGCGCCATTTCCATTTTCCAGCTCTTTTCGGTCTCAGGCGACATGATCTGCCACGGACTGCAGATGAGGTAATGTTCTTCAGTTGGTGCTACGCGCTCAGGTGAGGGCGAAATAATGGTGGTGGCAATGCCTTCCCAATGCGTTTTTTGTTTTTTGGTTAGTCGCACTTCAACCGTTTCACCGGGTAGGGCGTTCCAGACAAATACGACCTGGCCCGTGGGGGCATGGGCGAGCGCTTGGCCGCCGAAGACGAGTTTTTCGATAGTAAGGGTAAGAGTTTCTGTGCGCATAGCTGTGAGAGTAGAAAGATAATACGGGTACTCTACCTGGAGGAGGATTGATTTTCAAGAATTTAAAAAGCAGTTTTTAAAAAAAACTGCTGTTCACTTGGGCTAGCTCACTGCGAGCCCGATTTCGTAGAGCTCGCGCTCGACCTGTTCACGGACGAGAATAGGCGGGTAGCGCCTCAGTCGCTCAGCCCATTCTTGATCAGTAAGCTTCAGTCGTGCCCGTGCCTCAGGCAAAATATTGAGCATGTATTCCGAGGCAAAATGCATGAAACACGGGGAGCTGATACGCCAAGGATTGTCGGACTTTTGCCGAGCCTCCAACCCTTCCTTGGTAACCACCACTTCGTGCATGCCAGCCGTCAACAGGCCACCGGTGATCCATTCGATCTGCTGGCCAATTTGGACGAGGATATAGCCGGCAGGGACTACGACCCACACCGAGGTTCCGTTACGGAGCCAGATACGCAGCATCCGGGGAAAATTCGCCGATCTATGGATCGACAACGCGTTAAGGTCGTAATGATAGGCGTTGACGATGGTTCCGGGCGTGCTCAGAACATCGAGGTTGGCGGCATTTGGACCAAAGAGGTGAGGTGCGCCCACCGTCATCTCCCGCAATCGTCCGGGGGCCAAGTCCAGCACCTTTTCAATCATCTCCAGAACGATCTCACCGGTGCGCAGGAGTTTTTCACCCCACGAGCTCATGACACGTTGCCAGGAGTCTTTGAACGCGGCCGGGATAACCGGCGGCTGATTCAAGGGGTCGTTTACGCTCAACTGACGGGCTTCGCCCAGGCGGATGAAAAAACGGAGCTTGGGATCGCCCGCATAGTCCGGAGGAGGAATGTGCGGCTGATGTTCAGGAGCAAGATTACGCGCCCGCTCTAACAGACTTCGTCGCCAACCTTCAGCGCCTTCGAGCGATAGACCAACCTGATGATGAAACTCGGGGTGCACATCGGGTAGAAGTGCGCTGCGCGGTTGATTGAAATACTTTCGCAACAGATCGTGGCAGCCGGAAAAATCTTCTGGCGTTACGCGTGGATCTTTGACGATCACCGCTGAATAGGTGAGGAGGGAGCGAAAAACAGCTTGGGCAGTCTCCTGGGATGAGATCCTTTCTTTCCCAAGATAGTGTGTGAGGTCAATGACTGGAATTCCGTTGATTGCATGGTCGGTCATGGGGTGCTGTCCTTGGTGTTCGTGGTTAACGAAGGCAGGGGTATATAAAGATACTTTTTTACGGTTGTCAATCTTATATCACCGAACGTGGTTTATCTGGTATACTACATGGGCTTGTCTTATACTTTTTATGCCACTTGATGCTTTTGTTCAGGTCAGTCTTATTTTGGGGGTTACGACGATTATTGCGTGGGTTGCAAAATTATTGCGTCAACCGCTTTTGATTGCGTATATTGTTGCCGGGATTCTCAGTGGTCCGGTTTTTTTTAATATTTTTTCTGGTGAACAAGAGTTGTACAGTGTATTTGCAAAATTTGGAGTCGTATTTTTGTTGTTTGTGGTGGGGCTTGGGCTCAATTTTTCGTATTTGCGTTCCATTAGTAAAGTTGCTTTTTTTGTCGGGTCGCTCCAGGTTTTGTTTACCGCGAGCGTGGGGTGGGTCTTGCTGAATATTTTGCAGTGGAACATGACGTCGGCAGCGTATCTAGCCGTCGCCAGCGTTTTTTCGAGTACAATCATCATTACCAAGCTGTTGGCAGACAAAAAACAAACAGATTCGGTCTATGGCCGTTATACGATCGGTCTGATGTTGGTGCAAGATATCTTGGCTATTACCATCATGATCATTTTGAATATTTTCGAGAACGGCTCAGGGTTTGGTAGTTCGTTCGCCCAAGCGCTTGGTCTTTTGCTGGCAAAAGGAGTGGGCATGATTGCGTTTATAATTCTTTGCTCGCGTTTTGTGCTGCCGTTTATTTTAAGTCGGATTGCACACTCTGCTGAATTTTTATTTTTGTTTACGCTGGCTTGGTGTTTTGGAATTACGAGTTTAGCTAAAACACTTGGTTTTTCTATGGAAACAGGTGCGCTCATGGCCGGACTTGCTTTGGGATCATCAGCCTTTCAAGCCGAGATTATGAGCCGTATCAAACCGCTACGTGATTTTTTCTTGATTCTCTTTTTTATCATTCTTGGCAGTGGTATGGCGGTTGATAGTATCGGCTCAGTGCTGGTGCCGGCCTTTATTTTTTCACTATTTATTTTGGTTGGTAACCCATTTATTTTGTACATCCTTTTCCGTCGGATGAAGTTTACTCGTCGCAATAGCTTTATGGCTGGATTGACGGCTGCCCAGGTAAGCGAGTTCGGGTTTGTTTTACTTTTTGCAGGTGAGCGATTGGGGATTGTAGCCGAACGCGATATAGCCTTGTTTACGCTCGTTGCCCTTATCACAATTTTTGTATCTTCATACCTGATTTCATATAACGAATACATATTTACTTTTTTTAAACCGTGGTTTTCCTTATTTAAAAAAGATCATCATCTTCAATCTGAGACAGAAAAACCACTCTACGATATTTGGGTTATTGGAGCGCATCGGATTGGGTGGCGGATTTGTCAGGCACTCCAGCACAAAAAATCTTCTTTTGCCGTGCTTGATTTTAACCCAGAAACACTTTCAACCGCGCAAAAAGCTGGAATTCCTACCTATTTTGGTGATGCGGCTGATGTAGAATTTTTGAGTGAATTGCCACTCGAAAAGGCTAAGCTTGTGATATCAACTATTCCTGATCCCCACGATCAGTTAACCCTCATTAAACATCTTCGATCCCAAAGCAATAGAACCTATATAGTGGCTAACTTAACGCATGCAAAGTTCCGGGAGTCATTGTACGCGGCGGGTGCCGATTATGTGATGTTGCCTCATGTACTTGGCGGTGAGCTCGTAGCTGATTTGATTAAAAAACACTCTCTCACAAAAAAAATTTTTAAAGATCTGCGGAAAGAGCAGGAAGAAGAAATAGCGCTTGGTTTCGTTACCTAGCTCGTCAGGGATATATTGACAATAACTCATCTTTGGTGTAGACTGGAATGTTGTTTATTGTGTTATTTCGTTTTTATGTCTCCTGCCGCAAAACGATATCTCAATTCTGTTGAAAGCCTCTCTATGCGGATTACCCGTATGATCGGTACGCCTGCTTCTGTTTTGATACACTCACTTTTATTTATCGCTATTTTTAGCTTATATTTTGCTGGTGTAACGATCGACCATATTTTGCTCGTACTCACGACCGCAGTGTCGCTCGAAGCAATTTACCTCTCCATTTTTATTCAAATGAGCATTAATCGCACGACCGAAAGCATCGAAGAAGTGCATGAAGATGTGGGTGAAATCGCCAAAGAAGTCGATGAAATTCAGGAAGATGTGGAAGATATTGGTGGTGATGTTGATGAAATTTCAAAAGACATTGATGAATTGCAGGAAGATGTGGAAGATATCGGCGAAGATGTTGATGATTTGTCAAAAGACATCGAAGAAATTCAAGAAGAAGATAATGAAGAAAAATCAAAATTACTTATTTCATCCATGGAATTGCAGCTTCAAAAAATAATGCAAGAACTGCAAACACTCAAAAAACAGAATTTACATCAATAATAATAAAAATTAGTTCAAAGGCAGCTCGAGTGTGAGCTGTTTTTTGATACGCTCTGATTCGGCGAGTAGTCCTGCGAGCCACAGAATTCCAAGAACATGAAAAAAAGCTGGTGATGTTATGTTAATGACTGAAAGCGTGATGAATGAAGCGAAGAGCCAGCGAGCATTAGGGGTGGATCGAATGAGCCAGAAATTACGTATGAGCATGCCGATAAACACTGTCCAGCCGATGAGTCCAATAGCTCCGAATTCTGCCAAGAGCTCAAAATATCCCCAATCAAACTGCGGGGTAGTAATGGTTTGCTTAATGACCGGGCTGTAGACCGTAACTTGATCACCAAGCCCTTCACCCGTGAGAGGGTGTTGTTTAATTTTTTCTAAGATTTTAGGCAGGAGAAGTAGTCGGCTGAGCGAGCTGTCTTCAATAGCCGGGCTCGCAATGCTCTGAAGGCGCAGCCCAAAAAGCTCAAGACCCAAACTCTCACCACGACTCGCGAGCGTATGAATCGTTATAAAACTGCCGGCGAGGAGGGTGAGTGAGCAGATGCTGACGAGTACCCAGCGGCGGGCGAACTGGAGTGTGACGAAGCTCGCGAAGCCTACACCTAAAGCTAGATAATAAACACGTGTTAAGTTTACTGACAGGATGACGAGTAGTAGTGCGGCGAGGTGGAGAGTGATTTTTGATAGTTGTGAGAGTTTAGTATCAGCGGCTGGTGGAGAAAAAATGTACGTTCCCAGCAGAGTGATGAGGAGGGGTATGGTGAGCAGATGTTCGTTGAGTACGATACGGAAAAAATGATACGTCAGGTCGGTAATTTTACCGCCAGCGATATCACGGAACCAGTGGTAATACGGGCTTTGGAGTACGTCTAAACCGCTTGAGAATAGAGCGAACGTTCCGAGAGTAAGCAGAATATTGCCAATAACTCCGGCGGTGA
>JBPOHP010000092.1:0-5191 GCA_052035445.1 Candidatus Magasanikiibacteriota bacterium | reverse complement strand
GATGGGTGAATTTTCCGGCTTTGCGATGGGGGACTTGCATAGAAGGTAAGTATAGCTGATTGGCATTTTTATGCCAGTTAAAAAACCGCCTTTATGCAAGGACGGTTGTCATTCGACAGAACGCGATCATCAGCACCTAGTTAGGGAAGGTTTCAAAGCAGTAGATGTGCGCCAATTTATTGCATTGCCACTCTTGTCCGCCCAGCCAAGTCCGGTCTTTACCACCCACGCTACCGGTGAAAGCCTGGTCGTCGTTTTCGTATGAGCTCCAGATCCGAAAATTGGTCCGGCTCGTACATTTGTATCCGAGCCAGCTCGTTTTTTCGGCATCATTAGGATTGATACCGGTCCAGACCATTTCCCCATGTGGTTCCGTGCTGCCAAATTCCGACACATCAAAGGTGTGCATAGGATTCCTGGTAAGGACGGCTTGTTTGTTTGGAAACAACAGTTCGCCACGGATGCTTTCCCAATACGCGTCCGGTAGATCGGTGAGTTCGTCGTCAGCGCTGATCGGGATGCTGTCTACGCCGTTTTGTGCGACCAACGGACGGAAAACCGACTCCTTTTTCGTGGTCGGATGCCGGATTGGAGTTAGATTAGCTGATAGGGCTGCGAGGCTGCAAAATATCGGAATGGCCGATGGTTCGACCTGGCTCGACGTAACAAATGCGCGCAGAGCAACTCGGCTTGTGCCGACCGGATCACTGCCACAGGCGGCCAGAAGGGTTGATGCTACACACGTATACAACAAAAGTCGGTTGCGATTCATGGGTTTTCTCCTGAGCTCTACTATGAGCAAGGGTCAGATTAGCGCTACAATGCGGAAAAGTCAATGGAAATAGGGGGTGGTGCATTGAGGTTAGAATGTATCGCCACAACGGTATTCTTGACAATAGAGGTTTTTTATATAAGGTAATCAGTTGGATTTTCTTTCTACGCCAGAAAAATCGGTTTTGGCGCAGTAGGGAAACCTACCGCTCTTTACCATTCCAAGTAACTATCGCAACACAACGAACCGTGCTACAGCACAGAAAGAGGTGAATTATGAGCCATATTGCCCAATACTGCTCTCGATTGGGGGCGGTTAATCAGGAACTCTTCTTGGAAGCAATGCGCTGCGTGGCTTGCCAAGAGCAGGCTCAAAACGGTGCTTTCGGAACAACGGTTCATTCGTACGACGAAGGTCGCAACGTACGTAGTTGGCAGGGGCAGCGTATTGCCGGGAGCATTACAACAACGGACTTGCCCCAAGGTATCGGCGTGTATTTCGACGGCCATGGCAAGCCGGTTTTTATTGCCGATGCGCTGTGGGAGGCCGAGACCGTAACAGGACTTAACCGCAACGATCGTCGGTTTGCACCGCTCGAAAAGCGGAGTGCGGCGGCTATTGAGCGTCTGCAACGCTCCATTGAGCTCGCGTATCGTTCACTGGCCGTTCAACTGGTGTTGAAGGCACATGGTTTTTCTTTGGAAGTGCTGCCTTCGCAACAGGCATCCGGTGGCTTGGTGATCCAAGCACAGAAAGCTGGTAGCTAGACATGGCGAACAAAACCTGTCGAGTAGCCATTCTTTCCGATGGCCGGGTATCGATTGATTTGGGAGGTGGTTTTAACGGATCATGCTGCGGTTGTCCAGCGGCGGCGTTGAGTGCTGACCTGGCTGCCTGCGGTATTGAGCTTGAACTAAAAACCGTACGCTGCCGACTTCCGGTTGTGCAACAGGAACAAGCCAAAAAAGACGGTCGCTGTATCGCCCGCTCCCATCAACTTCTCACCGCTTCTTCGTGAAGCAGAGGGTCTTTCATGAGCAAAAAAATCTTGGTTGCTCTGACTCAGCAGGGGCAAATCGGCCTCAAATTTAGCGGTTTCGTCGGCGAGAACTGTCTGGGTGAAGCAAAGGCGCTGGAGGATGGTCTACGGGCATTGGGGATTGAAACCGGTTTAGAAAAAAGGGTAATGCAGGACGCAGTCGCCCCGCCGCAAATCCCCGAAACTGACCATGGGATCACTCCACACGCTCGCGGTGTTCAGAAAGGAAAGAGGCTATGAACCAGACATTTTTCCGCTTCAGAGAGTGTGTGGGGAACAGCACATCCCACTTTCTTATTCTGAGCGGCAACATTCACGATACAGTCGTGGCCGGCGGTCAAGTTTTGTCGGACATGACACGACTGCTCGAAGAGCTCACGTCGAAAAAGTGGAAGAATTTTTTTCGCTACGACGCGTTCCAGGGCATCACCAAAGTGCGCGCTACGGAACACGCTGAAGTACTTGTAGGGCTTAAGCCGCCGCCCGAGCAACCCGCGCACCAGCAGACCAAAAAGCCAAAAGCTGCTTCGGAGTTCGACCCAGCGCTACAAGCCATGTTTGACCGGGCTGAAGAGATAGGTCAGCAGGCAGTTGGCAAACAGGACGCTGAGGAAAAAGTCCTGCCACCACTCGTGGTTTTCAAGCGGTTTGACCGGCTGCTTAAAGAGGCGCAGGAGAGAACTGTTGTGCTAATCACGTTCCCCGAGCGGATTTTTCCTCAGAATAACCCTCTGTTTGACGAGCGGATTGCGCCGTTGTTCGTTGGTTTGGCCCAGTGGAGTCAAAACGAGCGTTTTCTCGAAAAAGGGCATTTGGTGATTATTCTTGGCACACACGCCGAAGATCTTGCGCGCGAACTACCGCAACCGTCACGAGCGCGCGTATTCCACTTTCCCAAACCAGAAGAAAAAGAGATCGTCGACTATACCAACAAAAACACGCGACGATTGTCGGAACAAGAATGTCTGCAGTTTGCCAGAGCCGCAGTGGGACTCTGTCTCAAAACCATCGATCGGATGCTAAAAGAAGAGTGCGCGTTTGCACAGTTGTTGGATCGCTGTTTTGAGGAGAAACGGCGCTGCATCGTCGAAGAGTATGGCGATGTGCTCGAAATCGTGAAACCCGGTTTGGGATTTGAAGTGATCGGCGGACTCACGAAGGTGGTGGATCGGTTTAAATCCATTGCCAAAGATATGCGTAACGGTCGGGTTGGAACCGTACCCCAAGGAGTCCTTTTGATGGGACCGCCGGGTACGGGTAAGACACTCTTCGCCGAGGCCTTGGCCAAAGATGCTGGAGTCAATTTCGTTCGCCTGCTCGACGTAAAATCGATGTGGGTGGGCGAATCAGAACGACGCATGTCCCGTGTTATCACCGCGCTCAAAGAACTATCGCCGGTCATCGTTTTCATCGACGAAGTTGATCAGACCCAGGGCAAGCGCGGTGAAGGGTTCGACGGTGATTCGGGCGTTTCCAAAAATCTCTTCAAAAAGATGCTCGAAGTGATGAGTGATCCGTCGCAGCGGGGGCGTATTGTCTGGATTATGGCCACCAACCGGCCAGATCTCATCGATGCGGCCATGAAACGTACCGGACGATGCGATCTGCGCATTCCGCTTCTATTGCCAGATCTTGAGCGGCGTATGGCGATTTTCGAACGCGCCCACCTGCAATTTCCCGACATGAAGGTAGGCGTCAAAAATTGGCGTTCGTACGCCGAGGCGTGCGAAGCCTGCGGAGGCTCAGATATCGTGGAGATCGTGCGTCGCGCTTGGGAACACGCACTGCGTGACGATCGACAAACCGTTACTGATGGAGACGTTGTTTGGGCGATGAGTGATTACGTCCGACCAACGAGCAATGAACGCGATATTGCCCAGATGAGCCTGTTGGCACTACAAGAATGTTCGTCACGTGAACTCTTGCCCAAAGATGAATGTTTTCAACGGGCACGGTACCAAGCGATCGTTGACGGACTCCCGCCGCCGACTCACCTAGATCAGGTGCCGGTATCCCGCGCTAGTCTACTTGAAATTCAATAGTGATTCCCGACGTCGTAAAAGCACGTCGGGACTTTTCCTCCGTGGTGTTCTGTATACCAGAAAACCGCGCAGGTTGAAGAGTGCTCATTATCAATCCAAACAACTACCAACAGAAAGGCACGCACCATGCCATCCAACACGTATCGCGATGAAGCGCAACGCCAGCGTTTTGAGCGGTTCAAAAGTTCCTACCTTGCCACCCGACCGATCGACGACTTGCTCATTTCGGATGAAGATCTGTTTTCGATTTTTGCACGGCAAGAACAAGAAACCACAGCGCAGCAACAGAGAGCTTTTACAGCAGCTGTCGCCGCCGCTTCGACTCAGGTGCAAAAGGCAGTAAAACAACTAGTCGATGACACGCTTACGTCTCATACTGCTGTCGTAGTCGCAGAAGCGATTCAAAAAACGAAGGAAGAACTAGAGGTTGCCAGACAAACCCTGAAGGGGGTGGCCGAGAACCAGGTACGCACGGTAATAGAACAGGTAGTTTCCAGTCAAAAAAAATCGCTGGAACAAAAAATCACTACTTCCGCAAATGGACACGTGGCAGGTGTTACGGAAACGCTCGTCGCCGACGCACTGCACACGCTAGAGCAATTAGCCTTAGAGCAGTGTGCTCCTCAGGCCGAAAAAATGGTGACAGAATTAGCCAAGCAGCTTGTAGGAGAAAGCGCCTCCGTAATGCAGCAGCGTCTTGAAAAATTGCTCAAACAAGACGTACAGCAAGCACTCGGGTTGCTGCGCGGGAAAAAAACCGTGCCAGAAAAGTGCCTTTACGAGCTTGCTGGTTATGGTTCCAGTAATTGGGATATCTGTTCTTTCTTTCCGCATCCGGAAGGGGTCTATATAGAGCTACGGTCAAGAAAAGGTTATCATGCGAACGTTCGAGAAATACTTTTTTGTCCTAACAAACATGGAGGCAAAAAAGTGAGGCTCTTTAACGAGAACTGCGAGGAACCTTCTTATGACAAGTACAGAAAACTTTGGGTTCCGACGCGGGCAGGAATCCTTGTCTACAGCATATACACGGAGGAGTGGGAACTACGAACTCTAGATGGCAACCGGCATGACCTGAAATACGATAAAAAAGATATGGAAGTTGTCGCCGGTCATCCTGTCGGTTTCTGCTGGCGTAACAAAGTTCAGGAACAGGTCAGTCCTTGGGGTAGTGATTGGACGCACTACCACGACCATTATTACATAAAAGTCACGGTGATAGATGAGCGGGGTAATGAACCGCGACCAGAGTGTCATCCGTACCCGCGCTTGTTGCTTTCAAGCGACGTTACAGACTGGTACCCGTGCACCGACGGGCTGATCGTTTTCAAGGGACCG
>JBPOHP010000002.1:0-1645 GCA_052035445.1 Candidatus Magasanikiibacteriota bacterium | reverse complement strand
GTTCGATACCACCCTCTTGTTCAAGAAGCCGTTTTTGCATCAAGTCAGCAAGCTCTGTATCTGGTTGCGCACTATCAGAGCCGCGCTCTGGAACGAACGATTTTCGCTCACTCACCTTTCTGGTATATGCCACACGGCAACCCAAACAGATGAAAACATTGCTATTCACCTCCACATAGCCAAGATTTTCATGTGTTAGCGGTAACGCACGAGTTCTGTAGCAGGCACAAACCTGAGCCGCATACCTTGGATCACCAACGAACCGCTCACTACTCGCAGTATACTGAGACTGGGATCGTTGCTCGGTTGGGAAGGGATTTACCTTTTTTTTTGACACAGCTTATCTCTCCTCAAAGCTCTGTTCAGAATAAAACGAGGCGCGTACGGCGTCAATCGTATCTGGGGATATACAACATACATAACCCAAGAAATTGCTGAACTCAGCAATTTCTTTCAAATCTTATTTCTTACGCGCAATACAAACCAAATTTTTACCCGTTTTTCGATCTGATTCTTTACTATCACTCGACCAATAACAAGCGGTGAGTTGCATACCTACCCGCTCAACGGTTTCTTCGATATCGTGCGGTTCAAGATGGCAATAATACCGCTCAGCCAACACGGTCCCGTCAGGAGATCTCCAAGGAATCCAGAAGGCTCCCGGCTCCTCAGCTGCTTGCCACAAACCTTTAGACCTATTTTCTTCTGCCCAGTCACTCATCAAATTCCAAGTCGTTATAACCACGTAACCATCATCTTTAAGAACGCGCATCATTTCTTTAAAAACTGCATAACGTTGTAGCTTGGAGGGAAGATGATGTAAAGAGGCGATAGCAAAAATTCCATCAAATTTTCTTTCTTCTAATGGCCATGGTGGCAAACCAGGAATTACCTGAAAATTCACCCAACCTTCCGCACATTCTGAAGCACACTCTTGTTGTGCCAAACGGATCATTTCCTCACTTTGGTCGACACCGGTGTAGCGTACATGACGATTGCGCAACAGCTTAGTCAAACGCCCGTTGCCACAGCCCCAATCCAAAACATTTTGCCCTGGCTTTAACAGAGCACTAAACTGTGCGAGTTCACGCTCATCAGAACGAGTTTTAGCAAAAAACTCCGCAATTTTATTGTAGTCATCTTTCGTTTTAGCAACTATGTCCATAAAATTTGAACACGATCTTAATCCCAAAAAACGCGCACGCTCCTATTGCAAAACAGGCGATTTTTTGCTACAGTACCGTATTATATCATTTTACTCTATCAATCTACTCGCTGAAAAAATTATACAAGAAGCACTCAAACATCCTCCGACGACTGAGGCTGATTTTAATAATCTCAAACGCACTTGCGTTACTCGCCTTGGTCACATAGTGCAATTTCCAAATAAAACCCAACTACTTAAAGCGTATCACGAGCTGGTCGCGACTGGCAAGATAAAACAAAACAAACTTCTTGAACAACAGCTTACGCGACGAGGAGTACGCAGCCTCTCGGGAGTAGCCATTATAACATCACTCATCAAACCATACCCCTGCCCCGGAAAATGCGTCTACTGCCCACTTGATGAACGCATGCCTAAAAGCTATCTCGCCGAAGAACCGGCCGCCATGCGTGCCCTCACGCTTCAGTTTGATCCGTACGA
>JBPOHP010000172.1:0-5573 GCA_052035445.1 Candidatus Magasanikiibacteriota bacterium | reverse complement strand
ACTTGTACATCTTGGGCCGACACCATAAGCCGAAGCAGGGCATCTACAACATCAGACACAAAACAAAGCGATCCAGCAAAACCATCATCCTGATGAACCACCACATCTTTTCCATCAAGCGCATTCGTTATCCAATCCATAATAACATTACCTTGGTACAACTTCATACGCGGACCATATGTTGTAAAAATCCGTGCTATTTTTGTAGGAATACCGTATACTTGACGATACGTTTCAACACAAGTTTCAGCAAACCGCTTTCCTTCGTCATAACATGCGTGGGCGGACAAATGATCAAAAACACCTTCATCAATCTCTTTAAAAGTGCCATGTTCATTACGAACAGGTCCGTAAACCACCGAACTCGAGGCAAAAACGTAGCTAGCTCGGTATTTTACTGCCACATCAAGCGTATTAATCATTGCTGAAGAGTTAGCCCACAACGATTTCATTTTTAATTTCTCAAAATCAATCGGGCTTGTTGGGCAAGCGAGATGGTAAATCTCTTGCACACCTTGATACTTAATCTTGAACTTATCTAGTTCTGGATAATTTTCGAGATTAAATGGCTTGTTGACATCACAATTCACGAACTCGAAATCAGGATATTGCAATAAATGATTAATATTTTGCGGATGTGAATTCGAAAAATCATCAAGACAAATTACCTTCGCATCACGCAACAAACGCTCACACAAATGAGAGCCAATAAAACCCGCCCCACCAGTAACAAGCACGTTCTTTTTTTCAAAAATTGGAGAATCCATAGCCTTACATCATTAAGCATTAGAAATTAAGGATTAGAAATTGAATACAACAAACTATCAAACAGTATCATCAATCCACATTTCAAATTTCTGATATCACATATCTTTTCTGAGTATACCAAGCCTACCAAAAAACGGCAACATACACCAATTGATTTTTAAAGTCAACCATGATATTTTTAGTACAAAGCATGTAGTTTTTTACAGTACCACTTTCAATGTCAAACAGAATTAGTATGTATCGCCTCAAACAACTTATAATCTTGGCCGGTGATTCTGGACTATACCTCGCTGCACTCTACCTCAGCGTCATAATGCGCCAACGTGAAAGCAGCCTCTACGAATATACGCTCCTCGTACCGCATTTTGGTTTTTTGTTTCTTGGCATTATCACGCTAAATTTTATTTTTGGCCTCTATGATATTGGTCAGTTTAAAAATAAAACTCTCTATCGAAAAATTATCATGGCCGGTGCCTGCTCAACCGTGATCGGAATCGCCTATTTCTATCTCTACCCCACTCTCCATGTAACCCCAAAAATAATTTTGATCAGCACGTATACTATCGCGTATATCTTTTTCTTGGGATGGCGCCTTATCCATAGCCACACGCTTTCCACGACTTTTGGCCAATTAAAGACTATTTTTATTGGCGATGATACAGCGTTAACAGATATTTCAGAGGTTATCACCCGCAATCCAAGCCTGGGATACTCGCTCGTAGGATGGGTAAAAAAGAATAAAGAGGCTCCTCAATCACTTTCGGCCTACGTTGCACAAGGTACTATTCCAGACGTAGTAATTATCGCCCCATCAATCGAAAACGACACCACTATTATCAACGATTTATATACCAATGTTTTCTATCAATTTAGTACCCGACCTTTAGCTGATATGTATGAACAGATCATGCGAAAGATTCCTCCTTTCACTTTCTCAGAAAGCTGGTTTCTGGTACAGCTCAACGAACAACGCGGTAAAACCTACGACCGTTTTCGCATCCTCATAGATTACATCAGCGCTCTATTTTTAGGATTAATCTTGTGCGTGAGCATACCGTTCGTGGCGCTCGCTATAAAACTAGATTCCCCCGGACCAATCTTTTTTAAACAACAACGCGTAGGACGCAACAATAGTTTGTTTACTCTCTACAAATTTCGGAGTATGAAAGCACTCACCGCCGACGGCAGTGCCGAACTGAACGGCCCACAGTTCACCACGCTGAACGATAATCGCATCACGCGCGTTGGCAGAATTCTTCGTAAATTTCGTCTTGATGAATTGCCCCAAGTGATCAATGTTTTTAAAGGCGAGATGGCACTCATTGGCCCACGACCCGAACGCCCGGAATTTACCAAACAATTGACTGAAAAAATTCCGTTTTACCCTTTGCGTCACTTGGTCAAACCCGGTTTCACCGGCTGGGCACAGGTACAACAGTCGTACTACGACACAATCGACGAAAACTTGATCAAGCTAGAATACGACTTGTATTATGTTAAAAACCGCGGGCCACTGCTTGATCTGGCGATACTACTACGAACCGTCGGAATTGTCGTGGGAATGAAAGGTAGGTAAAAGTGACACAGACCACCCTTGCCGATTTTTTATCCACAACTATACTGGGTGTATATTTTTAACACTCATTATTATGAACGACCAGCAAATTGATGAAAAATTTGACAAAGTAGACAAAAATTTTGATGAAATGAGAGAAAATTTCAGAGAAATAAAAACGAGTATTAACGATTTGATGGATATCGTTGGTTTTATCAGTGTAAACGCGGTAAGTAAAGATGAATTTAATGAATTAAAACAGGAAGTTGCTGGGATTAAAAAAGATGTGTCTGGACTCAAACAGGATACTACTTATTTTAAATCCAACATGGTCACAAAGGACTATCTCGACGAAAAACTCTACGATTTTAAAACTGAAATTATTCAAGAAACGCGCGCTGGTGAAAAACAACTGGAGCGTTTAGCCGGAATACTTATCGAAAAAAAAGTTATTTCTCCGACGCAACACCAGTTCGTGATGCGCCGACAACCCTAAAATAGAGATAGTTACCAAAACAAAAACAGCCCTGAACTACAGAGCTGTTTTTGAATGGAGCCCACGGGCGGCTCCGAAGAGGCGGGGTGGGCTACTGATTAGTAGGGGTAGGGAATCTGGCAGGCTTGATTGATATGACGAGCAACCTCTTCAGGAGGTAGGCAAGACAGTCGGGAAACGAGCACGTGCGTGTAGTCGTTCTCACGCATACCGAGTCGAACCTTGAGAGTCGTTGCTCCGTCGGCCGGCACAACCAGGTCGAAAATTGTTGAATCTTGCATAATCGCCGCTTGTGTCACATCCTCAGCGAATTTCTCCCATCCGGGAAAATGCTCTGGCTTGTTCTTCGCGATCCCACGGGTAATTTCAGCACAGGTTTTGTACGTCATCAGAGCTGTAGCTTTCTCTGTCAGACGATAGTTCATCCCCACTTGTACGTCGGGAAAACAATCGCTCAAAAGCACATCAAGGACGACTTCCGAGAAAGAACGAACCCACCGGATGACGGCCTGGCGCTGCAACACCTTCCCATAGGGCATGGCCGGAATTTCTTTTGGTGGAGGAGGAAGCGGTGAGGTCGTTTTTTCTTTTGCCGCCCCCTTCGCTTTGAGAACCACCGCGTCCAGATTGGCCTTCGAAAACTGGAAGCTCTCATGTTTCTGCAGACTCACCGCCCACAGAACACGCATACGCTCATCGCGGAACGTGTTGTCATGGTATTTCTTCCAGAGGGCCAACAGGAAGTGAGGTAAGTCGACCGAGTGCTGCTTGAGCAAGGCGTCGATGTCGGGGTGTAAGCCGCCCATGGTACCGAGGAAATTCTCGATCTCCCCTTGAGGTGACGGGACGTCTTCTCCATCGATATGAATGCGCGGACAGGCGTCGGACTCTTCCTTTTCGGTGACCCAGCTCCAGTGCTTGGCGTTGAAAACTTCCCAAACGATGACGGCGCTGCAGTGAATGCAACGGTCGCCGACGTTGCGGGTGACCCAGGTGCGGCCATCATGACCCAGAGTCAGCTTGTGGCACTTGGAGCAGACGGGGGTCGATGCACGAAATCGATTGAGGACTTCAACAGCGTCGCGCACCAGATGCTTATTCTTGACCAGCAGATTGGCTTCTGCAATCGCTTCTGGCAAGTTGGAACTGAACTCCCCGACGATGTGTCGGTAGAGCGTTCCTTCGGGAATCAGGTGAATTACGAGCGTGCGGCCATGTGATTCCTCGAGCTTGAGGAGGGCTGCCAAGAGATTGGCAAGTCCTTCTTTGTGTTCTTCGATGACCGGCAGACCAGCAGCAGCGGTTTCGAAATCCATAGTAATGGGTTCTCCTTGTACGGGGTGGTTTGATTGTTTACGAGCTGAGCTGCCCGAAACGGCAGCTTCGGTAAGAATACCGAAGGAGGCAACAACATTTGCTGACTCTTTCAGTAAAATTAACAAATAATTATATCAGAATAATGAACTTGTGTCAATAATGTGGATAATTGCGATAATAAGCTAAAAACCCGCTTTACAGCGGGATTTCGGTGAAAAAACGACCAAACAGCGTTACTGCCCCACCACTTCTTTGACCGCTTTGCGCAAGTCGTAAAAAGTACCCTTCTGCAGACAGTGCTCAACCAGAGACTGCTCGCGCCTACCCTGCTGTATCGGGAGATCGGTAGCTGAAATGTTCAGCTTACCAAGCACCAATCTGTACTTGTCGCTCGACAATTTCAAAAGCCCCGAATAAACACCCATCCGATCTTCGCGAGTCACCACCAACTCTGGGGGCGACCACTCGGCCAATGACGCATTTATGACGGCTGGTTTAGGTGATAGGATCTTGGCCGGAATAGATGGTTCCCACACTGGTGGAAGGTGGGCACGGGCATATTCGGCCGCACAATCAAGGATCCGATCACTCAAGAGAAACTGTTGGCCATAGTGCTTTTTAGATACTGCCCACAGTACGCACTGCGGATCATTACTGTAACGGCTGGGATTCTCTTCCCAGAGACCTGCCAAAAGCGCCGGCAGAGCGATCTGCTTGGCGTTAAGCCTAGCTTGGATATCGGGGTGCAAGCCATCAAGGCTATCGATGAAACGTGTGATGAGCTCGAGATCGATGGGGAGCGGCGTCTTGGTGCTATAGTCGTATTTTTCGGCGAGCGAAACCCAGATCATCCGCACCCAGTTGAAATGGCAGACATTGGGCGGCACCCAAGAAATGGTTCGTCGGCAGACCAAATTTGGGCAATTTTCTCCGACACGCATCACCCACCAAGCACGTCTGCTGTCGAGCTCAAGCGCTAAGTCGTTGCACAACATACACCAGGGCGTCGAGGGCCTGAAGAATTTGAGCGCACTACAGATATCTTCTACCACATGGGGATTGATCTGGCGAAAGGGCGCGAGACAACCACGGAAGATCCTTTCGTTCGCCATAGCATGTGCATAGCAGGTGCCCGGTGGCAGATACGCCACGGCGATATTTTCAGCAATGTCAGCTTCAATCTTCAGGACACGCACGAGAAACTTCACGAACGCGGTAACGTGTCCGGGGAAGATATCCAAATTCATGCCACGCTCGTCGATCATGTCATCGTTCAAAATCAGTCTGGGCATATATCACCTCTTCTACTTCTATGATGGTTGGGAAAGAACATGTTCCATGAAGGAGCCGGTAAAGATACCGGAGAGAACGGGTAGTTTACCACCGCACTCTCCAGGCTCTCTAACGCAACAATTTAGTGTATTAATGACACAATAT
>JBPOHP010000160.1:0-4143 GCA_052035445.1 Candidatus Magasanikiibacteriota bacterium | reverse complement strand
AGAAGCCTGAACCATATAAAGGTAAAGGTATTAAATATACTACGGAAACTATCCGTCGTAAGGCCGGTAAGACGGCTACTAAGTCCGCCTAATGTTTAGTCTATAACGTATGAAAAGAATCGCTTTAAGTCATAACAGTTTACGAAAGGTGCGTCATAGCCGTGTTCGTGCCCGCGTGAAGGGGACTGCTGAGAAACCACGCCTTTCTGTTTTTCGCAGCTTGCGAGCAGTAGAGGTGCAGTTGATTGATGATGTTGCTGGAAAGACTTTGTGCAGTGCGCACACGAATGAAATCAAAGCACCTTCAGCGGTTGAAGGCAAAAGCACGAAGGTTGCGGCTGCGTATCTTGTTGGGAAACTCATTGCTGAAAAGGCTAAACAAAAAGGAATTACCACTGTTATTTTTGATCGCGGTGGTTACCGTTATCATGGCCGTGTAGCGTCGGTTGCTGAAGGCGCGCGTGAAAGCGGTCTGATTGTTTAAGATTTCCAACTAATGCTTTTTCACGTATGCGTAAACCAGAATTAAAAAAAGGTCAAAGAGCTGAGAAGTCAGAGTTTGAGCAGTTTATTCTCGACATGGCTCGTGTAACCCGTGTTACACAAGGTGGTAAACACATGAGTTTTCGTATCTGTGTTATTTTAGGTGACAGAAAAGGACGAGTAGGGTACGGAATTGCTAAAGGAAAAGATGTTCAGCTCGGGGTAGAAAAAGCCGTTCATCAAGCGAAGAAAAATATCATTACCGTGCCAATTGTAAATGAAACCATACCTCATTTTGTTCTCAAAAAATTCAAATCTTCAACAGTAATGTTGAAGCCTGCACCACGGGGCTCTGGTATTATCGCTGGTGGTGCTGTTCGCACCGTGCTTGATATGGCTGGTATCCCCAACATTTCTTCTAAGATTTTGGGAAAGACAAAAAACAAAATTGTCACGGTTAAAGCTGCATTTGAGGCACTCAAAAGTTTTAAAGGAGTTCGTGCTCAGAAACCAGTGGAGATTGCAGTAAAAACGGAAGAAATTGTTGATAAAGAAAAGGTCAAAACTAAAATTAAACCAAAAGAGAAAACTCTTAATGCGTAATCTGTATGTTACAGCCTCATAATCTTAAGCCCGCTCGTGGTGCAAAAAAAAATCCAAAGAAAGTAGGTCGAGGTAATGCTTCTGGCCACGGAACTTCTTCGACGCGTGGAGGCAAAGGTCAGACTGCTCGTACAGGTGGAAGTCGTGGTTTGAAAATGAAGGCTTTTAGAAAAATGTTGCTCTCTACTCCAAAGTTACGTGGTTTTAAGGCGCTGAGCGCAAAACCTTCAGAAGTGTATCTTGCTGATCTTGATGAAACATTTGCAGCTGGTGATACAGTAACTCTTGCGAATTTGAAGGAAAAAAATTTGATTGGTGCGTCAGTGCATACGGCAAAGATTGTACAGACAGGTACTTTAACCAAAAAATTGACATTGGTCGGTATTACAGCCACCAAAGGGGCGCTTGAAAAAATAATAGCAGTAGGCGGTGAAGTTAAAGCCTAGCATATCTATAATCCGCGGTGAAACGTCGGGCATAGCTTCGCTCTCTAACATGTTAACCTATGTGGCAAAAAATTGAACAGGTTTGGAAAGTAAAAGAAGTACGTAACAAGCTGTTGTTTGTTACGGCAATGTTGGTAATCTACCGTTTGGTAGCGCATATTCCTATTCCCGGGGTAAACATTGCAAATGTTCGGCAACTGCTCGAAGGAAACCAGATTCTTGGTCTATTAAATGTTTTTTCTGGTGGAAGTATTCAGAATTTTTCTGTTATCATGCTTGGTGTTGGCCCGTATATCACGGCCTCCATCATAGTGCAGTTGTTGACCATGATTATTCCCAGTTTTGAAGAGCTCACCAAAGAAGGCGAGTCTGGGCAGCAAAAAATTAACATGTATACGCGCTATTTGACTGTCCCTTTTGCGCTTTTACAATCGTTTGCAATGATCCAATATCTCAATCGATCAGCTCAGATTATCACCGATGTATCACCGCTTCACGTGGTAGCTATTATGTTGACGATTACCGCTGGTACCATGTTTTTAGTATGGCTTGGTGAACTTATTACCGAACAAAAAGTGGGTAATGGGACGTCGCTGCTCATTTTTGCGGGCATCGTTTCTGCATTACCAGCAGCTCTTCGTAATGCGTTCCTCAACTACACCTCAGA
The DNA here is from genome assembly GCA_052035445.1 of Candidatus Magasanikiibacteriota bacterium. Taxonomy (GTDB): domain Bacteria; phylum Patescibacteriota; class Patescibacteriia; order Magasanikbacterales; family GWA2-37-8; genus CAZQUL01. The sequence continues at coordinate 1,944 of JBPOHP010000160.1, read as the reverse complement.
TGATTTTACAACGTTTGTGTTATTTGGATTGCTTGCATTACTTACTATAGTCGGGGTGGTCTTTATAAACGAGGGTCAACGAAATATCCCTGTCACATATGCTAAGCAAGTGCGAGGGACAAGAATGCAAGGAGGTTCAACAACCCATTTGCCTTTCAGAGTGAATATGGCTGGAGTGGTTCCCATTATCTTTGCATTGTCACTCATTACCCTGCCTGGGATTATCGCTCAGTTTTTCGTAGCTTCTGCCACGCCGTGGATTGCTAGTTTTGCAACGAAGATTGTCGTAGCTTTTCAGGAAACTGGAGCTATCTACAATATCATCTATTTCTTGTTTGTATTTGGGTTTACCTATTTCTACGTGGCGGTAATATTTCATCCTCAGAAAATTGCGGAAAATCTACAAAAACAAGGAGGTTTTATTCCAGGTATTCGTCCTGGTAAAGAGACGGAGTTATATTTGGGTGCGACCATGAATCGACTCAATTTGATAGGCGCGTTGTTCTTAGGAGTGATTGCGGTATTGCCGCTTGTGGTACAAAACGTAGCCGGTAGCCAGAATCTGCGTATTGGTGGTACGAGTCTCTTGATTGCTGTAGCGGTAGCCATCGAAACTGCCAAACAGATTGACTCACAGATTACCATGCATGAATACGATCGGGTATAGAATATTTTTTAAGCAAAAAACAGCTCGTACATGTCGGGCTGTTTTTTGTTATAAAAAACAGCGCCCACCACCTCGAAAGGTGTGGGCGGAAAGTTGGTTAGGTCTCAGGGTGCTTCTATGGAAGGGTGGTTCTTGCAGTTGCTAGAGCAGCTGCAATACTCCGGTCACAAGAGCTCCAAAAACCTGAAGCGCCAAGACTCCCGTGGTTAGACGACCTACGTCGTTAACGAATTCATCGCTCACGACAATGTTGCGGCCGAAGGCACAGTGCTTGAACATGGTTCCTCCGTGGGATGCAGTGAGTGGGGGCCTAATTGCCCCAGATTCAGAAACTTCCAACTACAAACTATACACTACATGCGTATACTTGTCAAGTAATAATTAGTTTAGACCATGTTCAACCTTGCCTGTAGTCATTTTTTTTGCTATCTTAAGAGAGAATTTTCTTTGTTTAAGGAAGTTATTTATTGTTGTAAATACCATGAAAAAGATTATCATTTTTATCGGTCCGCCTGGTTCAGGCAAAGGAACACAAGATAAACGACTGGTGACTAAGTATGGTTATGGTCATATTTCTACCGGAGATTTGTTGCGCGCATTGCAGCAGCAGCAGCACGTTGATCTGCGCGTTGCGAACGCGCTTGAAGGTATGAAAAAAGGAGAGTTGGTGCCGGATTGGCTTATTTTCGATTTAGTATTTGCTGAAATAAAAAAATGTATAATTGCCGGACAAGGTGCAGTGCTTGATGGTGCAATTCGAACACTGGCACAAGCGCAGGGGTACCACGATTTTTTTGTACGTGAAGGTTTATTGGACGAGGTGATGGCGATTGAGATTAAACTATCTGATGAGGTGGCAATGGGGCGAGTGTTTAAACGTAAGATATGTTCCAAGTGTGGTGAAATTTACCCAAGCACGACGAGTTCTGTCATTCCTGAAACGTGTACTAAGTGTGGTGGAAAACTCATAGTGCGCGCAGATGATAACGAAGAAATTTTACGCAACCGCTTTAAAACACAGGGTGAGTCTGCTAACGCACCGCTCCGTACTTTTTATACCAATCACAAACTCCTTCACACCGTTGATGGAGAAAGTGCGGTAGAAAAAGTAGAACGTGATATTGATCAAATTTTGCAGACACCGTAACCGTCGTTAGTTTATGAGGTTTTTTGTATGTTTATAAAAAGTGCGCCTGAGCTCGCACTGATTAAAAAAGGTGGCGTGCTCATGGGGAAAATTTTAAAAGAACTCCAGGCATTTAACAAGGCCGGACTGT
>JBPOHP010000202.1:0-4783 GCA_052035445.1 Candidatus Magasanikiibacteriota bacterium | reverse complement strand
TGAACAACATACAACAAAGCAAGTTACAAGATAATACCTGAGTACCGGCTAAAAGTCAATTAAAATAAGGCTTTATGCACTACTATCCAATTAACAGAACTCTTCGTATCATCACTAGCATTGCGTTGACCATGGAGACATGCTAAGTTTAAAACCACACAACACGGAGAGATATCATGATATTTCGGACTATCAGATTCAACCACCTTAAATCGTCGATATTCTGGATGATCCATTTCACCCCTTCTTTTCGCGGGTCCATAACCTAGCAAAGTTTCCAGAACTCCTCTGGCTCGAACGGTGGCACCCGATCGCCCCTATTCTTTTGACAGCACTCTGTTACCTCATTGACGGATGGGCAGGAATCGTTGTGGGAATGGGCTGGTCGGTGGTCGCTTCGTGGCACGCCACGTTTTGCATCAATTCACTCGCCCACCTCTTTGGCACGCGGCGTTACGAAACCGGCGACACGAGCCGCAACAATTGGTTCCTTGCCATCATCGCGCTGGGCGAAGGCTGGCATAACAACCATCACCATTTCCTCTCATCGGCGAGCCAAGGTTTTTACTGGTGGGAAATTGATCTCAGCTACTACGTTCTGTGCCTGTTTGAAAAACTGGGCATCATCTGGGATCTGAAACAGCATTTCGATGCGCTCGTTTTCTGTTTCTTAACCTAGTTCCTGACAGCCACCGACTATTCTGCTATAATCACCGGCGTTACTTATTTTATCTGCTCACATGAAACAATCCCTTCTGACCATTTTACGCAACAAAAAAAGCACAACCAGTGCTTTCCGGCGCACTACCAACACCATCGCTCGCTCTCTGGCCCTCGAGGCCGCTGAGCATATAACCGAACAAAAAATCAAGATCGCAACACCTGTTGCTCGGACCGCCGGATTCCGTCCTAAAGAACAGGTGGTACTCATTCCGATTTTGCGCTCAGGGCTAGCCCTACTTCCCTCGTTTTTAGAACTATTCGATGAAGCACGGGTAGGTTTTATTGGTCTCAAACGCGATGAAGAAACCGCAGTCGCGCACGAATATTACCGCAACATTCCGCGCATAACCAAAAAAGATACGGTGATAGTGCTCGACCCGATGATCGCAACCGGTGGCAGCGCGATCGAAACCGTCCGCGCCATCCTAGCCGCCGGCGCCAAAGAATCCCAGATCATCGCTGTTTTCTTGATCGGCGCACCCGAAGGATTGGAGCGATTTAAAACGACATTTCCGGACATCAAAATTGTCATCGGCACCGTAGACGAAAAACTGAACAAGCATAATTACGTCGTCCCAGGTCTTGGTGATTTTGGTGATCGTTATTTTGGAACGGTATAAATTGTTGGATACAAAAAACAGCAGGCTATGGTGCCTGCTGTTTTTTTATGGTCTGTATTATACTTGTTGTTTGCACTCAACTGAACAATACGCAGTACCGTCAGTATCTGAACACGTTTCGCAGCAGAGTATGTGTCGTTTGCCGCGACAGTGGGTGTAGGCACAATCGACATAGCGCTCACTCTGCGTACCACACAATTCACATTTTCCAACAACTTCATGTTGTGGATCAGTCACGTTAAATCCCATCGTAACGCGCCCATCAAACACATACAGCAATCCTTTAAAATCTTCGTTCGGATATTTTTCCATGTACGTGACAATGCCGCCAAAAAGTTGGTAGACATCGGTAAATCCATGTTTCACCAAAAAACCCGAAGCTTTTTCGCAGCGCACTCCGCCCGTGCAGACCGTCACCACTTTTTTATGTTTCAGGTGTTCGAGCTGCGGCAAGACTGCGGGCAGATCACGGAAATTTTTGAGCGGCGGCAAAATGCAGCCAGCAAAATGACCGACTTTATGCTCGTAATCATTACGCATGTCGATCATGTAAAACTCTTCACCGGAATGGATTAACGCATGAAGCTCTTCGGCGGTAATGTATTTTCCGGTGATTTCAGTCGGGCTAAAATCCTCGCCATTCAGGTGCGCACTCACGATCTCTGGTCGCACTTTGACTGACAATCGCGGAAACGCCGAACCAGTGCCCGGGCTTCGTTTGATATGAATATCTTTGAATCGTTCATCAGACAACAACTCTTCCAGATACGCTTTCGTAGCGTCAACCGTACCTTCGAGAGTTACATTAATACCTTCTTTGGCAAAAATAAGGCGGCCTTTGATCGCCAGACGCTCACAAAGCTCACGTTGATGAGCAGCAAGCGTGTCAGGATCAGCCACGGCAGTATATTTGTAAAACAAAAGTATTTCGTGCATAAAAAATTCATCAAGATAGATGCCCACAGTATAGCCAAAAACCAAGAAAATGCAACCCCCAACACTTACTTTTCAAGCGCGAGCCGCGCCAAAAGATACGATATCGTAGATTCTGCCCCCTGGTTAACATTTACTCCACCCTGACCCAAGCCATCGTAACATGCCCCGGTTACCGGATTACACATAAACTGGCGACGCAGATTATTACCCATAAACCAGTCAAATGCCTGATGGAGCCGTTCTTCGTAGTGCCGATCCCCTGTCACAACGAACGCTTGTTTTAGTGCCAAAACGAGTGCCAAAACTTCTTCAGGCTGTTGGTCAAATAGCGCTTTTTTACCACCTACCTGATGCCAACCATTCTGCCCAATCGGCACACACACCTCGCCCACAAACGAATGCTCCACCAAAAAATTAAGGCTGGTCAGCCCAACTTCTTTACACCGCTCTTCACCGGTGCACTCATACGCCAGGAGCAACGCTTCGGGAATACTACCATTGGAATAACTCATAATCTGCTCAAACCAGTACCAACCGGGCTGGATAGTGTGATCATACAAATCGAGCAATCGCGATGCTAACTCTTTTATCTTATGTTCAGAATTCAAACGATCGTAGGCAGTCGCATAGGCTTTAATCATATGCGAAAACGCACGTGGTGAGGTACACTGCCACGCACGCTGCTCTGCCAAACACATTAATTCCTCTAGACGCTCCTGATGGTCTTTAAAAACTGGACTACTACGAGCCTCAGCTAGTGCCCATAACGTACGCCCGACAGTTTCATCCAAATTTTCTTCTTTATTGCGAGTGGGATGAGGCTCAAGTGTTCGTTCTATATAATTAATAACATTACCCGTGGGCAAAATAGTCTTCTTAATAAAATTAAGACAGACCTGTGCTATTGTCTCAAGTGATTGATCTCCTTTTTTTTCAATTGTCTGAATCAGAGCTACAAGCGCTCGAGCATTATCATCGAGCGTATACCCCCAACCCGGGTCAGGGGCACCAAACGACGCAAATTGAAAAATCCCATGCTGATCAGTCAGATGTTTGAGGTGTGTGTATGAAACCGCCGGCAATGTTCGTTTCTTTTTTTTTAACTCGGGCGCGCACGCTTCAAAAACATCCGCATAGCGTAGTGCCACATTATGCCACACCATATCACGCGTGGTGACATACGCCAGCCGTGCCATCTCATGGCGTTTACGTTCATCAGAAAGGAGTTCGAACGCGGCCCGCGACAGTGCCTCTGACTCCGCAAACGGCACCAAGCAACCAACTTCAGAGGTAATCAACTCTCGCGCCTGACGAAACGCGGTAGCAATTACCGGCCGCCCCGCACCAAGAGCATAGCTCAGGGTTCCCGAAACTGCCTGGTCAGGATTTTGTGATAATGCCAAATAAACATCAGTAGCTTGTAAAAAAATTAAAAGTTCCGCGGTCGAAAAATACTGATTATAAAAAATAACCTGCTCAGCAACCCCTAATTTTTGCGCCAGATCACGGAGTTTGTTGCGATAATTTTCACCCTGATGCGAAAGTACAACCGGATGCGTGGCACCAACAATCAGATACCGAACATTTGGTATCTGCCGAACCAGTTCGGGCAGCGTCGCAATACCATATTCAATTCCCTTTCCTTCTCCTAAGAGCCCAAACGTGGAAAGTATTTTGTACCCCGATAAACCTAAGCGCTCTTTGGCCTCACGCCCATCAGTAAAAGCAACCTCATGAATGCCGTGTGGAATGACCACTATTTTTTCGGGGGTAACAGCATACAAATTCTGCAAAATTATTTTGGAAGATGCAGTCATCACGACGACGCGCTGAACCAGATTAAGAATCTTCTGTACCACCTGGCGCATACCGGCTGACGGCTCAGGTAGCACCGTATGAAACGTAATCACCACCGGCTTTTCAAGCCGCGATAAAAAATCAATGATGTGCTCGCCATACTTTTCACCAAAAATACCAAACTCATGCTGAATCGAAACCAATCGAATGGTCGCGTCAGCATTAATAGCAGCAGCAACACGCTCGTAATCACTCGTCGTGTTTTCGCCAATCACACCAACGACTTCTGGGGGGTAGACGTGCGGCAATTGCGTAGGAGTGGCTAGTGCAAAAATAACCGAGCGCTCCTCGGGCGCATGCAAACCATCGAAGCTTTTAATTAGATCATCACTAAACGTAGCTATTCCACACGGTCGAGGTGGAAATGTGGTAACAAAGGCAACACGAGACAGAACATCAGACATATAATTTTACGTATCAAACTCATTAAATGCTGACAATAATTCGGTGAGCGAACCAGTGGCCAAGGCAATTGAGCCATCACCTGCCCCATAATACACATAGAGTTTTCCCTGCTTAACAAAACCGCCAGTCGGAAAAACAATGTGCGCGCCCGGCGTCTGCTCAAACGGCAGGTCGGGTGACAAAATATCGTACGGTAATTTAGCAATTAACTTCGCCGGATCTTCAAGATCAAGGAGCGCCGC
>JBPOHP010000062.1:0-4013 GCA_052035445.1 Candidatus Magasanikiibacteriota bacterium | reverse complement strand
GGTTTCTTTTCTTCCATTTTTTTCTCTTCTGCTTCCATCTGCTGTTCGATAGCTAAGGCGGCGTTGGCGACCGGAGCTGGAGCAGTGTCGGAGTAAGCTGCCTTCTGAGTCTCAGAGAGAGAAACATTGTAACGCGAAATCATGAACCGCAAAAGATCGCGACGAAGATTGAGTTTTGCTTGGAGAGCAACTACGTTTTCGGAAGAGCTCTCAAACACGAGTGTGCTGAAATAACCGTAACGAATCTGCTTAACCGGATAGGCTAAACGATTTTTGCCGAGTGTGTGGACGTCGACTTTGGAAGAAAATTCGGTGACGACGGTTTTCACTTCTTGGAGTTTCTGCTCAGCCTCTCGTTCGTCGAGGGTGCCGGGCACGATCAATAATAATTCGTATTTTTGCATAGTACAGATAAAAACGTTGTGCATAGTGCCACCGGAGCTAGCGGGGACTATGCGGGGTTAGTCGCGAAGTATGGCTATACTACCATGTTTTTGGGGGAAGTCAAGAGAAAAAAAGAAGCCCCTCCGCCACCTGTCTCGTTAGAGACACGTGGGGAGGGGCTATAGCTTCCTAGAACGGGCCGCGTTTGAAGAACCGCAGACCCAGCATCCATGTCCAGTACGGATTCAAGAGTCCGCCAGGCTGCTTATCCTGTTCGCCCCCGAGAGACCTGGAAGCTGTCTCGATCCCAAAGACAAGAGCGAAGAAGTCGGCACGTGGCGAGTATTTGGTGAACGGACCCAGAACCGCTTCAAAGACAAACCGATCTGGCCGCGGATCAAATTCGGGTCCAGGAACAAGAACGCGACGATATCCAGCTCCCAACGTGACCGGCGGCATTCCTTCGAGACGTTCAAACAGCGTATAGTACGCCAGAGCGTCATAGAAGAAGAGGGCCTCCGCCGTCACACCCATACGTTTATCGGCAGGGATCAGCTCCGCGTCTGGAGACAAGATACGAGCCGCAAAGCCTGTGGCGACATAGAGCGCCGTTCGGGGAACACGCACTGCCAGACGAGCATTGAAATTGAGCGAGTCACGGGGCACAGACATTTTTCCGCAGGTCATATCCCCACTCAGCTTGCACTGACCGTACGTCACATCAAAAGTAAAGCGGAGAACTGGACCAGCGGTATACCAGAAAGCACGGCCATAACTGATATCCGTATTTGCTGGAATCATTTCCACCTCCGGCATCTGATCTTGCCCCTGCATCTGACCCTGGCTCTGGCCCTGCACCATATGCGGGTTGGCCTGCACCTGCTGGCTGGCGACTTGCGTCGCACCACCAACACCAACGTTCGTGGTCTGCGGGCCGGTCTGTACGTTGCCGCCTTGCGCGTTCACATTGATCGGTGGGCCAGCGGCAAACGGCATACGCACCGGCCCGGAACAGCGGCTCGCCACCTGTTCGGACAGAACGTCCTGCAAGGTTTTGGGCGGTTGCGCCTGGGACTGGTTGAGCTGCGCCTGCAAGATGGAAACCACCTGCTGCGCGCTGTAGGGCTGCTGACTGCGTCCCGTGTTCAGGCACTGGATATAGACGCTGAGCATGTCCTGATCCAGAACGGGCGACTGACCGGGATACGGCTGCGCCTGCTGCTGGAACGAGGGCGCTTGCGGCGGTTGTGCATAGAGCTGCTGAACAGGCGGACTGCCCGCGGGCATGACCAACGGCATGGGCTGTGCTGGGGTGTAGGAAGTGGCGACGTTATCGAAGAACCCGAGAAGCCGCTTCACTTCGCTGACGGTCTGGGGATGATGGCTGCAGTACCTGACGACGTGCGCGTGCATGGTTGCGGCGAGATCCGCACCTGCCGTTTCTGCCGTATTTCCAAGCTGCGTTCGCCACCAATTGACTGACTGCCTCTTTGGGCCAAGACAATTTCCGGAATCGGTAGCACGCTGGATCACCTTGATGGCACCCGTGACATTGCTCTTTTCTTGAGCGCGCGCCGACGGGGCACCGAGCAAACCAACCATCAAAACAATCGACAAGGCCAGTGTGCATGTGCGCATGGACGTCTCCTCCTATGGAGATGTGGAAAGGACGCTCACAACATTGAGGTATCGATTATTCGATTCCTCGACATCATGAGAATCAATCCGCCGATAAACAATCAGCAGCTTGATTATCATGAGGTACTACACCAATAAGTGTGTTTTTGTTAGAAAAAACTCACAAAAATCGACTTCTGAGTAGCCTATCACATTTTCGGCATAGTGTCAATAGTAGTGTGGACATATCAAATACCCTATCTTAGCCAAATTTTGCCTTAGCTAAGAGCTTGTGGTATCGTGTAATCGAACTATTTTCTCTATGTCCATCCCTATCTGGTTTGTTCTTGGTCGTGAATCGCTTTTATCGTATGCCGAAATCAGAGCACTTTTTCCAGACGCAACCTACCAGTACCAGGCTCCTTTGCTCAAAATGACTGGTGTTGAACTCCCCCCTCATCTCATCATGCGTTTAGGTGGCACGATTAAAATCGCCCGCGAACTGAACACTTCGTTTACTCACGCACATCTTGAAACCGTCTTACTTGAACACTTGAACGCACAAACAGGTAAAATTATCTTTGGCGTCAGTTGGTATACCTCGGGTATAGCGGTACAGAAAACACCCTCCGAACTCGAGACACTCGGTAAAAAACTGAAAAAAATTCTACAGGAAAATAATCGTAGTGTGCGCTATATTCCCAATCGTGAACCGATCCTTTCTTCGGTGACGGTCGATAAAAATAACCTCATTACCCGAGGAGCCGAGTACCTGGTGCACGATGACGGTAGCGGCCGTTTAGCACTCGCACAAACGATCGCGGTACAACCGTTTGAAGCGTTTAGTGAACGAGATTTTGGCCGCCCCGGACGCGACGACAAAAGTGGGATGCTGCCACCCAAGCTGGCGCTCATGATGATCAACCTCTCTCAGACAAAACCTGGTGACGTACTCCTCGATCCGTTTTGCGGCTCAGGCACCATTTTGACCGAAGCTCAGCTGCTTGGTTTTACCAATCTCATCGGGAGCGATCTGTCCGAAAAGGCAATCCATGATACTGCTAAAAACGAAGCCTGGTTGTCGCAAAAAAAATCTACTCACAGCACACAACCGGCACGTTTGATTGTAAGCGATGTTCGCAAACTAAAAGATCATCTCGTTCCGGGGAGTATCGATACTATAGTTACTGAACCATATCTTGGGAAACCTCTAAGCGGTAGAGAATCTGACCAGACACTGTCTGAGCACATCACACAACTCGCCCCACTGTACCGCGAAACACTCAGTATGTGCGCACAACTACTCAAATCTCACGGATCCCTCGTGATGATTGTTCCTCGCTATCGAGGACGGTCGAAATGGTTTACCATACCTTTTGCCACCTATGTCACAGAATTGGGCCTGAAGATCGACCCTCTTTTACCAGACCATCAAACACTCGTTTACGCACGCGCCAACCAACACGTTGGCCGAGAGATATGGCGTTTGATACAATAAGCTGCAATCTCTGTGGTTTCTATTACCACAACTTCGGTCAACACGATGCAAACCAAAATCTAACAGAACACGCATGTCCGTCTTTTGCTATAAACCAATCAAAAAACCACTTCGACTCGGCGACCTACTCCGAACAGAACGTGAGCATCGTGGTTGGAATATCAGAAGCACCGCTCTCAAAAGCCATATTCCCACAAAGTATGTCGACGCACTCGAAGCAGGCCGCTTTGACGAACTTCCGCGCGCCAAAGCTCATAGGATTGCCTACGTGCGACACTATGCGAGTATACTCGGCCTCGATACAGAAGCATGTACCACACAATTTTTTCATGAAAACGGCTTACAAGGCGTTGTAGAACCTACGGCTACTAAAACTCATTCAAAGTCGTCAGGCAGAAGCATTTCGATGATGGTACGCAATGGTATAGTAGCTGGTTTTATTTTTTTGTTTATTGGCTATTTGATCTGGCAAGTTAAAGGCATTATCGAACCTCCCACACTATCGGTGCTTTCG
>JBPOHP010000065.1:0-3219 GCA_052035445.1 Candidatus Magasanikiibacteriota bacterium | reverse complement strand
CCGCCAATTTCAGAGTCCGCTCATCATTGTCCTCCTCGTTGCTGGTATTGTGACTGTGGTAACAAATGATATTCAAGACGCGTTATTTATTTTTGCCGCGGTACTCGTGAATGCGCTCCTTGGTTTTTATCAAGAGAATAAAGCTGAGCACGCACTTGGTGAACTGCGAACGTATCTTAAAGAACGGTGCCGCGTGATTCGAGATGGGCGCGAGCAAGAATGCGATGCGTCAGAACTGGTGCCGGGTGATATTATCCGCGTTGCCCAGGGTGATCGCGTGCCGGCTGATGCGATAATTTTTTACGCGAATGATATCTACGTTGATGAAGCGGTTTTAACCGGAGAGCCGCTGCCTGCCAAAAAAGATGCTGATCCGCTCACGGGCGAAGCGACGCTTGCTGATCGCCATAACGAATTATTTGCCGGAACGCTCGTAACCCAGGGCGTGGCAACCGCCGTCGTGATTGCCACCGACGAAGAAACAGAGCTTGGAAAAATCGCCACCATCGTTGGCGAAACGCGCGAAGAAGAAACGCCGTTGCAAAAAGCGGTGAAACGCTTGAGCCTTATGATGAGCGCCGTGCTCGTTGCGATAATATTTATTGTTTTTGGTATTGGCTTGGCGCAAGGTCAATCGTGGAGTGCTATGTTTTTGACTGCGGTTGCGCTCGCGGTTTCAGCAATTCCTGAAGGTTTACCGGTTGCGCTCACCGTCATTTTGGCAGTCGGGGTAGAGCGTATGGCCAAACGTAAAGGAGTAGTCCGCAAGCTTGTGGCCGCCGAGACTCTCGGCAGTGTTGATGTTATTGTGACTGATAAAACCGGCACACTGACGACCGCTAATATGGAAGTTGGTCAGATTATTTCACTGGCCAAACTTACCGAGCATCATTTATTGGCACACGCACTCCTTAACACTTCGGTCTTAGTAGAAAATCCAACGGACGCCCCAGATACGTGGCGTATGAACGGTCGGTTTATTGAAACCGCGCTGGTGCGTGCTGCTGGTAAACGTGGCGTAGTGCAAGTAGCACCTTCCGACAAGGTAACCGTACTGCCGTTTAACGCGGCACATAAATATTCTGTTTCACTCACACAGTTTGATCGCCACCACGAGCTTTTGTTTATGGGTGCGCCAGACGTTTTGCTTGAGCGCGCACAACTTACGAGCGACGAACGAGCGCGACTACGCACCACAATTACAGAGTGTGCTGAACGCGGTGATTTAGTGCTCGGTGTTGCCCGAAAAAAACTAGAGCGTATTGAAGATTTTGAAATGGCCGAACACGCTACCATTACGGGTCTCATCTTTGAAGGCTTAATTACGCTTCACGATCCGCTCCGCCCGGGCGTAGCCGAAGCGCTGCAAAAACTTACGGATGCTGGCATTACCACGGTTCTCGCAACCGGTGATCATCTGGGAACAGCGCTTACGGTTGCCCGTGGTGTGGGTCTCGTAGCTAGCAGCTCGTCAACAGCCGAAGTGATCGAAGCAGTGGAACTCCGTGCGTTAACGGATGAGCAGCTCGCTCTGCGTGTACAAACCGTGCGTGTGTTTGCGCGGGTCGCACCGCTTGATAAATTGCGAATTCTGCAAGCGTTTCAAGCTCGTGGCAATGTGGTGGCGATGACCGGAGACGGCGTCAACGACGCCCCGAGCATTAAGCAAGCAGACATCGGCATTGCTATGGGCAGTGGCACGCATGTCGCTCGTGACGTGTCAGATTTGGTACTGCTTGATGATAATTACGAAACCATTGCCGCGGCGGTCGAAGAAGGTCGGCGGATCGTACATACGATTCGGAGTGTGGTGGTGTACCTGTTTTCGAGTGTGCTCAATGAAATGATGCTCGTGGGTGGGGCGCTTGTGCTTGGACTGCCGCTACCGCTCGTTGCGCTACAAATTTTATGGATCAATTTTTTCTCGGATAGTTTTCCGGCGATTGCGTTTGCTTTTGAAAAAAATGAATCCGGTGTTATACATCGCCGTACGAGAAACATTTTTGAGCCGGCGCTGAGATGGTTTGCGCTCGGTGTCAGTTTTTGCACGAGCCTTGTGTTACTTGCGGCCCACGTACTACTTATCGGCCGAGCGTATCCGCTTGAAACGGTTCAATCAACGTTATTCGTCAGTCTTGGACTCTATACATTACTCCTCGCGTTTTCTGTTCGCAGTCTCGAGTCGCCGCAAACATTCCGCGAGATATTCGCCAACCGAGCGCTCACTATCGGCGTTATACTTGGATCACTGCTTATTTTTGGCGCGCTCTACATCCCAGGGCTTAATGCAGTACTAAAATTAACGCCGCTTTCCGCGTTGTGGATTGGTGGCGCCTGTCTCATTACCGTCATTAATTTGGGGATTGTCGAAGTGGGAAAACGGTGGTATCGGATGACGATGGTTCAAAAAAAATAACAGCATGCCGTCCTTGACGAAACCTATCGTATGTGATAGGTTTTTAAGTCACGTTTGACCCGAGCGGCTCGGTGAGTCGTGTGTCTTTTATAGGAGGTTAGTCGTGAAAAAAGCATTGTTCGTTCCAAGCGCTGGTATCAACCCAGTAAATGGTTTGCCACCAGAAAACACGTTAGCTCGGTGTAAAGCGGGTCTGAAACTGTGGCAGACCGGAAAGTATGATCTGATCCTCGTTACCGGAGGAATTTTCAACCCACGCCACGTCCAGACCAGACCGGCGGGAGAGCTCATGAAGGAGTGGTTCGTTGCCCAAGGTGTTCCGGAGGAGTCAGTATTGGCCGAAAATAAATCTTTGGACACCTTTGAGAATGTTTGTTGTGGGCTTGAGATGCTTTTTGCTTACGGACGACCTGAGATAACCGTCGTTACTCAGTGGCAACATGCTCTGCGGTTTTGGGTGACGTTTCGATTGGGGTACGGGATTTCGGTGAAGCTCGCGCCCATTTCATATCCACTATCATGGCGCGAACATCTGCATGAATTTTTTTCTTTCCTGTACCACCTCCGCGACCCCCGAGGAATAGGCGGTCTGGCGGTAAAAAATCGGTTGGCACGCCGTAATGTCGCCCAAAATTCGGGAGATTCCCGGTAAGAGCAATCCCACCATCTTGCGGTCATCAAACGATCAAGTCGTGGGGCGCTTAGTTTATTAAAAATCTCCTGCCTCTGATACCGAAGATTAAAGCCGACAACTAGTCCGCGTCCGTATCACGATATTCAAAAATCATGGTACGGATTTTTTG
>JBPOHP010000011.1:0-9503 GCA_052035445.1 Candidatus Magasanikiibacteriota bacterium | reverse complement strand
TAATTTGGCTCTAAGGTAAATTTTGGTAATATCGTCAAAGAAGGTACGGCCGGTCGCAAGCTGGTACGCGCGATTGCGTACGTGGTTTCGACAGAAGGTGGCGAAGAAAAACCATTCTTTGACGCGTTGTATAACTTAGGTATTGAAACCAAAGAAAAACAACTGCAAATCTTTTTTGGTGGAGAGAAAAAAGCTGATTGGGATGTAGGTATAACAGTTGACGCTATTCGTCTGGCACCAAGTCTTGATGCCATCATTTTGGTGTCAGGTGATGGTGATTATGTGCCGCTCATCGAATACTTACGTAATCAAGGAAAACAGGTAGAAGTAATGGCATTTAGCAATACGACGTCGAGTAAATTGGTGGAAGCAGCTGACGATTTTACTGATCTGGGTATGGAAAAAGGCAAGTTCTTGATTAAGAGTTACGTTGCTCGGCCAGCGGTTCGTCGAGCTGACCGTCCGTTTGTGCCGCCTGTTAGTTAGGCTGGTGAGGCTCGTAAAAAAAGCTCGTGAGGCTGCTTAGGAATTACTAGGCCATGGCCTCACAAGCATCACAAGCCTGACAAGCCTCATAAGCTCTTAACATCACACTTTTTAAATTGCTGATCCACATACGCACAGACCTCATGATAGGTCTCCGGTCTGTGGAGCAGCTTAACAAATCATTACACATATGATGAATCCACGACAATGGTCAATGGAATGGGGTGGCCGTACGCTCACGGTCGAAGTTGGTCGTTTAGCGCTCACCGCGAACGCCTCATGTACCGTTCGTTATGGCGATACGGTGCTACTTGCTACGATCGTCGTCAGTAAAAATCAGCGAGCCGGTATTGATTTTCTGCCGCTCATGGTTAACTTTGAAGAAAAATTATACGCTGCCGGAAAAATAAAAGGCAGTCGTTTTATTAAGCGCGAAGGACGCCCGACCGACGAAGCAGTACTTTCTGGCCGCATGGTTGACCGTGCGATTCGTCCGCTCTTCGATCAGCGTTTGCGCAACGATGTTCAGGTGATTTTGACTGCATTATCATTTGATGGCGAAAATGATTCGCAAATTCCAGCATTGCTTGCGGCGTCGATTGTTTCTACGATTTCCCCGGCACCGTTTAGTGGTCCGATTGGTGGGGTACGCGTTGGCCGAGTGAATGGCATATGGAAAATTAATCCTACCTTTAAAGAGCGTGAAACAAGCGATGTTGATATTGTGGTTGCGGGTACGCCAGAGAGTGTGATTATGGTTGAAGCTGGTTGTAAAGAAGCGAATGAAGACGATGTTATTGCAGCTATGCAGTATGGTGTGCATGAATTGGCACCAGTGCTTAGTTTCATCAAAAAAATTCAGTCTGAGATCGGTGCGCCAAAAATCTCTCTTGACCATGATGTGTCAGAAGATGAACAAAAATTGCGCGATCTCGAAATGCAAGCAGATCTCTTTGTAAAAAGTCATGTCGATGATTGGTTGTTTGATACGGTCAAGCAAGGCAAAAAGGAGCGTGTTGCGATGGTTGAGCGATTTGCAGACGGACTCAAAACCTGGTTGGCTGAAAAGCAAGCTGATGCCACCCATACGACTATCATTTTATCGCGTGTTAAAATTTACGTTGAAAAATATATCACTGAACGCCTGATTGAGCGTGGACAGCGTCTTGATGGACGCGCGTTGACCGATATTCGGCCGCTCGAAATTCAGGTTGGGCTTTTGCCACGTACGCATGGTACCGGTATGTTTATGCGCGGCGATACGCAGGTGCTTTCCGTAGTCACACTCGGTGCGCCAGGAGATGTCCAGACGGTAGATACGATGGAAGAAGATGGCACTAAGCGCTACATGCATCATTATAATGATACGCCAGCTTCGTATGGCGAGGCAGGGCCACTGCGCGGACCAGGCAATCGTGCAATTGGTCATGGTGCGCTCGCTGAGCGTGCACTTGAGCCAGTTTTGCCGCCAGAAGCTGATTTTCCGTATGCGATTCGGGTTGTTTCAGAAGTGATGGGTTCAAACGGTTCAAGCTCGATGGCTTCGACCTGTGGCTCGACGCTCGCGCTCATGGATGCAGGTGTGCCGATCAAAAAACCTGTAGCTGGTATTGCGATGGGTTTGGCAAGCGATGAGAGTGGTCGTTATAAAATTTTGACTGATTTACAAGATATTGAAGACGGTCCAGGGGGAATGGACTTTAAAATTGCTGGAACGCGCGATGGTATTACGGCTATCCAAATGGATACCAAAACCAAAGGTTTGAGCTGGGAGATTGTGAAGCAGACGTTCCGCCAATCGTACGAAGCCCGCCTCAAGTTACTGCAGGCGATGACTGAAGTTTTGCCAGAACCACGTAAAGAATTGTCGCCGTACGCTCCACGCATTGTGACGATCATGATTAATCCTGACAAGATCCGTGAAGTGATTGGTCCAGGCGGCAAGATGATCAATAAGATTATTGCGGAAACCGGCGTTACTATGGATATTGAAGATGATGGCCGGGTGCTCATCACATCGACTGATGCAACAATGATGGAAAAAGCCGTGCAGTGGGTTAAAGATTTGACCCGCGAACTAACGGCCGGAGAAATTTTTGACGGCACTGTTGTACGCCTTGAAGATTTTGGCGCGTTTGTGCAGGTATTGCCCGGCAAAGATGGTTTGGTGCACGTAAGCGAAATTGCCTGGGCACGCACCAACAAACCAAGTGATGTCTTAAAACTCGGCGATAAAGTAAAAGTACTGGTTAAAGAAATCGATAATTTAGGTCGGGTTAATTTGAGTATTAAAGCACTGTTGCCAAAACCAGAAGGTTTCCAAGCAGCACCAAGCTTTGATCGTGGAGCACGTCGCGGCAACGACCATCGCTCAGGTGGTTTTAGCGGAGGACGACGTGATCATGATCGCGGGCCTCAACAGCTCTCTTCGCAACCACAATTTCAACCAAAACCATTTCCAGGAGAAGAGCCCTTATAGGCTCTTTTCTTTTGTATTTGTCATTGCGAGGAGGAGCCACAGCGACGAGGAAGCAATCTCGTTGGATTACCTCACCTTTTGTTAGCAAGCATTACTATAATCCATTGAGATTGCCGCGTCGCTCGTGCCTCGCTCCTCGCAATGACATGGCTGAATAATATGTCCCAAACTTATCATGCACCACCATCCCCCTTTGTCGTCTGCCTTATCGGCGGCCCGGCGAGTGGCAAAAGCAGTGTGCTTAAAGCGATCCGGCGATCATTTTCTGGTCAAGAAGTAATTATCGTCCGAGAAGCGGCGAGCTACCTTTTGCATCACAATTTTCCTCGGCCTGATGGTACGCGAGAGCGTTTGAACGCTTTTCAAGATGCGATTGTGCATCGTCAGTTTCGTCTGGAAGCGGCTGCTCGAGCGCGAGCGCGGCGAAATCATATTCCGGTAGTAGTGTGTGATCGAGGGGTGCTCGATACGGCTGCCTACTTACTCGGTGGGCTGCCGGAATTTGAAGAACGTTATCAGTTAACGCCGGCAGATGTTTTCAAACGGTATGATTTAGTAGTTGATTTGGCGACGGTAGCATCGGTTCCTGAGCTGTATGCACGAGATCAAAAAAGCAGTTTGCATTTGAGTGAAAATATTGAAGAAGCTTTGAAACTCTCTAAGAAAACATCAGATTTGTGGAAACAACATCCACGTCATTGGCACGTTGATTTGAAAGATACGGTGGAAGAAAAATGTGCGGTGGTGATAGATCGATTACGTAACATGATTGAAAAAAAATAACTGTGTCGATACTCAACTTTGTTACAACGAATACCGAAAAAGTTGCTCAAGCTCGTCAGGCACTCGCGCCCTACGGGGTGAGTGTTGAGCAGTTAGCGATTGATTTGGTAGAAAGCAGAGCCGAGGATCCGGCGGAGATTGCCCTCGAAAAAACTGAGCAGGCTTTTTTGCTGGGACATAAGCCGGTTATCGTTGAGGATTCTGGTTTTTGTATCCATGCGCTCGGCAACTTTCCGCAGACACACGTCAAATTTTCGTTGAAAACATTAGGTATCGAACGGATTCTAAAAATGCTGGTTGATGAGCCGGATCGATCATGCTCATGGCGACGCAGTGTGGCGTATGTGGGGGAGAATGGTGAAAAAAAAGTTTTCACGTTGGTGGAATCAGGTGTTTTAGCACTCGCACCGCGGATGGTGGTGCGCCCCATTATGTCCGATTATTGGCGAGTGTATATCCCCAAATTTTTTCCGGAAAATGAGTATGCGCTCAGTGAAATGCCAGAGAGTGAATACGAAAAATTATTGGCGTATTATGCCGAGCATAATCATTTTACCCAGGTGGGGGAGTGGTTAAAACATAAGACAGTATCGGAATAAAATAACTCTATTCTAATTGAAGTGGTGAGAAGCTGCTATAAAACGCTAAATAAAATCTCCGTTAGTAATTTTTTCTCCCATATATAACCGATCCGAACTTAAACGATCAATTACCACTGTGCATTATAGTTACTTTATTCATTTTCTAGTGGTCTATGCCTGAACATTTTCATCCAGTTCCAATACATGATCAGCCGCCCCGCCAGAGTGAAGTGGATGAGTTTTTAAAAAATTGTGACGAGCAATCGCGTGAAATGATCGAAGATTTTAAAGACTCTTCCGACGAAGAAGTTAGAGAATATGTAATTTTAAATATTTCGCTTGGTCGCTACCCAGCGAAAGTTGAAGAATTTTATCGACGATTCAGGCCGCAGTGTTTGCCAGAAAAAATTATAAGCGAGTTGCGTGCCCTAGCAAAAGATTCTCCTGATGAATTTTACGAACGGTTGTATGAGTTAGCTAAAAATAATTCTTCGTTTCGATCAGAGATTGAATATGGCTATAAGGCTGGATTGCGCACATATGGGTATTTTACTGACCTCCCGTCTATCGAAGATCAGAGTAGAGCGAGAAAACATATTTTTAAACAGGTCATTGATCACCCGGAGATTCCTTTTTTTGAAGCTTATCGTGATGCTAGTTGGAACAAGGCAGAAAAAGTATACTACGAAAACATAATCAAGGGTGGTCGGGCTGGAGCTTGGGGAGATTTTACACCCGCTGAGCAAGAGGCCGCTCTTCGAGTTATTAAAGATGAATTGGATAGCGGGACTATGCCGTTCCATGTCCGGGAGTACTTAAGCATTGGTCCGCCAGAGTTTTTGTCCGCACGGCTCGTGGAACAGCTCCGTAATCCAGATACTCAAGAACGTCGTGTGCCCGGATACAAAAATCTTGGCCAGTTAGAACAGGAATGGCGCAAGACCTCTCTTGAGGAAATTGAAGCTGAATTGCAAAGAATTGTTGATTTTTATCCTCGCACCGAGGGAGGGTCAAAACAAATAAAAAAATATATCCTGAGCAGTATGTTTTCAGGGCGGTTTGATAAAGAAACGCTTGAGAAAAGTGCAGTATTTAAATCGCTTTTGCCAACTTCCACAGAATTTGAAAACTACGAACGACAGCTTGAAGAAAAAATTGCGATGGCACGGGAACGTATGGCTTTGCCAGGAACTACTTTTCAAGATTTGCACAATGAAATTTTTAAGATAGTCCAACCTGATCCGAAAAACCCTAAACTGTACACGGCTTACACTGATCCGACAGAATCTTCCCATATTCTTTCGGCTCTCTTGCCGGAGTGTAGTGCTCGATCAGGATTTTTAACCAATGTTCCATGGGACTTACCCTCAACTATTCGAGAAATTCAGATCCCAAATTTTCGTCAAACTACGCTCGAAACCTGTGCAGCTTTAGCGACGGAAGGAGTGCTGACACCAGAAATAATTTCTGCTTTTTTACCACACTACGATGATGCGTTATTACAAGAACTCTGGAAAAACCTTGGTCAGAATCCTGTATATGCCGAAGTTATTTTAGGAAGAATTCAGAATGATGTTTTGCGTGAACGTTTGTTTGAAGAAGCGGGAGTTGCTGAAATTAATGTTGGAGCAGTAGAACGAATGGTCGAGTATTCAAAAAAAATCGCTGAAGAAAGTGATCATATTATGAGTCTCGAAGGATATAATAAGACTTCATCTCCTGAATATCTGCAGCGTGTCAAAAATCGTGAAGCATATATTCAGCATGCAGCTCGTTATTACTCTTCGTATAAAAAAATACTCGAGCGCACTGTGCCGATGTATAGTGAACGGGGATCGTTTTTAACGCCACTTGACCTAGCGGGTGCGCTTTCACAACTCGCCCTCACCAATCATGCTGAGCTTGCCGAGAAGGTAACTCGTGATTTGTTTTCGGAATTAAAAAGAAAAGATGAAAATTTAGCGGAAAATCCATATTTGTACCAAAAGATTTTAAGCACTCTTCTGTCCCGGTCCCATCCTGAGCATAAAGCTGAAGTAGAGGCTATATGTACCGATCTCCTCAAAAATAATTCTGTTGCTCCAGAGGATGCGCAGACCCTGCTCACGGCCTGGAGAGTAAGTGTTTCTCATCCTGACTACCGACATGTTTTGGCACAAGAGATCCAAAAAAATATTGAGACGACAATTTTTCTTCAAGAAGAAAACCCCGAAGCGATTCATACTCTCATTAAGACCTTCAATATTAAAAATGTGGGTCGCTATGGTGACGAAATATTGGGCCGACAACTTCGCGAGAAAAATGTTATGGGTAAACGTTATGTGGCGGTAGCTTTTTCTGAAGCAGATTGGAACGGAGCTTTCTATAAGGATAAAGAACTCCTCCAAGGACTCATGGAAAAATTAGCTGAACACGACATTGTGCTGCGTGTTATTGAATTTAGTTCAGTTGATTCTTTTGTAAAACAGAGCCTAAAACTTAAAAAAACCTACGGCCCGACAGCTTTGCCTATTATTGGTGGGCATGGTTCAGAAAATGGAATCCAGCTAGGAAATGAGCATGAAGTTAAAAACCCTCTCTTAACCAAAGAGATGCTGAGCCATCCTACAGCTAAACGCATGGAAGAATGGATGGAACCAGGTGCCCAGGTAATTTTATTCTCTTGTAGTACTGGTGCTAAGGATGGTTTTGCTCAAGCTCTTTCTAACCTCTATGAACATAACGTGGAAGTGGTGGGGCCAGATCAACCAACATCGCCAAAATCACTTAAACTTATTTCAGTGAAACCTCTAAAATTAGAAGTTGAATATCACGCTCAAGGGTCAACACAACGATTTCAGCGGGGGGCTATTCTTTAAGAAACTAAATCATTATAAAAAATCCCTGGAGTATATTCTCCGGGGATTTTTTGATGAAGTTATGTGAGTTCAAGCTCTTTTTCCCATCGAAGCGCGATCGCGAGTGCTTTGTGCACAGAACTCCCGATGTAGCTTTGGGGATTTTGGAGTACGCTCAACTGTTCAGGAGACATGCGCGCTCGGTAGGGAGCGAGCTCGGGGTCTTGCTCAACTATTTTTTGTAGAGAGCACTTCTGTTTTCGTGCTGCCAATGACAGGGTGCGTACTTTTTCATGAGCATCCTGATGACCGAGAGTCGAGAGGATGATGTAGAGTGGTTCGGCAGTAATCAAATCTTGTTCGTACGCGAGATTTTCTTTCATCCGTTTTTGGTCAACGCTCAGTTTGCTGAGTGCACCCGCGAGACGTTTGGTGGCAGTTACGGCATAGGCGATAATTTCGCCATAGGTTCGCGCGGAAGCCGAGCTCGTCAAATCGCGTTGATGCTCGCTTATCTGATCCATAAAAAGCGTGGTCAGACGAAGGGTGATTATTTTCCACATACTTTTAACATTCTCAAAACTGATGGGATTCTTTTTCTGCGGCATGGTTGATGAGCCAACTTGGTTATCTCCAAAATATTCGCCAACTTCACCGATTTCTGTTCTCCCCAAGTGGCGCATGTCGTCGGCGATATTTGCGAGCACTCCCATAGTAAGTACGATTTCAGAAAAAAATCTGATAGTAGCTTCGAGGGGTACCACTTGCGTAGAATGTTCGGCGGGCTCAAGACCAAGTTCGGTTAAAACTTCATGCTCAAATTCTTCTGGATCATCAACGAGTAGTGAAGCGGCGTTGTGTGCACCCACGGCTCCCGAGCATTCTCCGCGCAGCTCATTCGTGAGTTTTTGTAGGCTGGTGATACAGCCGCCCAGACGACTCACATAGCCAGCAATGGCCAAGCCAAACGTGAGTGGTACGGCATGTTGCCCGTGTGTGCGACCGATTTGAACGGTGTGTGCTTCTCGTCGGAGGAGAGCGATGAGTGTGGTGAGGAGTTGTTTGAGTGTGGGCAGGAGTGTGTGATTCGCCGCGTCTTTGAACGACAGTGCGCGGGCAGTATCGACAATGTCGGCTGAGGTGGCGGTGAGGTGCACGTACGGTCGCGCATCAGCGCTGATGCGCGAGCGCAGACAGTTAACGAGAGCACGTATATCGTGGTGCACCCGTTCTTCTTCGGTACGTACGTCTGCTAGGCTGATGAGTTTGCAGGCGTCAGTAATTTCTTTGCCGACGTCTGTTTTGCAGATACCACGTCGAGTTAAAACGGTGGCGAGAGCTGCCTCGACGCGTAAACGATAGTTGAGTGTAGCTTCGTCAGAAAGATATTCGGCAACTGAGGCATCCCAATAGCGAGAATCGAGTGCTGAGAGAAAAGCGTGTTCTTGAGGAAATGACATAGAAAATTCCATAAAAATTCCCTCTTCTGGGCAGAAAAGGGAATGGGGTTAAAAGCTAGCCAAACAGATGAAGAGCGTTCCGTTCGGGGCTGGTCTTGATACCGCCGACGACCGTACCGGTGGCTTGCTCGACCAGAGCGAGGTACTTTGAAACCGTTGGCGCGTGTGAAAGGTTGGCCAACTCGGTCGCGCTCCACGGCGTAAGCTGGGTGTAGGTAAGCTGACTCTCTTCCAAGACATCAGTCGTGAGCGTGTCGGTCGCACGAATGTCTTGATCGTTGAAGCGGTAGCCAGTGCAGATCGAGATATCGCGGGGAAAGTCAGACAAGATATCGAGCTTGGTCAGGATGAGGTGGGTAATTCCGCCCATCCGGCAGGCATACGATAGCGCGGGAAGATCGAGCCAGCCGCAGGCTCGTGGACGGCCAGTAGTAGCGCCGTACTCGTGGCCACGACGGCGAAGCTCTTCGCCATCTTCGTTCGTCTGGCAGGTGGGGAATGGCCCGGCACCGACGCGGGTGGCGTACGCCTTAGCCACGCCGATGACCGCATCGAAACGGTAGAGACCCATCGTGGCTGAAAGCGCGCCGACCGTGCAGCCTGATGACGTGGTGTAGGGTTGTGACCCATGCACCACATCAAGCATGACGCCTTGCGCGCCTTCACCGAGTACGCGCTTTCCTTCAGCAACTGCTGTGGCGAGGTATTGGCGGGTGTCGCCGAGGTGCGGAATGATCCGTGCGCGGAACTGCTCGGCCCAGGTAAGTAGCTCTTCGAGGGTCGGAATGTTTTCGACACCGAGTGCGCGGAGCAAGGCCTGCTTTTCGGCGAGGTAGCCGCTGTGCTCAAAGGCAGCCCGCGTGGCAGTTGGCGAAGT
>JBPOHP010000099.1:0-5341 GCA_052035445.1 Candidatus Magasanikiibacteriota bacterium | reverse complement strand
CGTTTGATGGATTGTATCAGGCGCTACTCTTTTTTTCCGTCGCCATCTATGCTGTAGCCCGTGTCGTACGATTAGTTAATCCCACGAAACGCTGGTGGAGTGTGCGTCGTAAAGCGGGAATTTCATTGACACTCATTACGTGTGGGTACATGTTGTTTTTTATTCTTCTTTTCGCGACACGACCGACTACCACTATAGAACCATGGATTTTGGTGGTTACGCTGACAGTAGTTGCGGCTGTGTATGGTTTTGGGGTGCGGTATCTGGCAAATAAATTATTACGAAGGTTGCAGAGGTTTGGTATTACATAATTTTTTAAGATACTATCGTATGCGTCAATTTATCGAACGTTTGGGCCGTTCTGCAGCTTTACTCGGGATGTTATCAGGAGCAGGCGAAGCCGGGGCAGAGCCTAAAAAACCGACACCAGAATCAACTACGACGAGCAACGAGATGAAAGTAGTGATGCCTGGCGATTATGCGCAGCTGACGGTCAAAGAAAAACGAGCTATGGCTCAAGGAACTCTACAAACATTTGATGCGTTTTTTGGTACAACCGCGTCTGTGGCCTGGGGTACAAAATTAGAATCAGAGCAAGACGGTTTGACTCGTGAGGTGTTTGAATACATGCGGTTTGCCACCAATGCTACAAAAGGTTCGGTTAAAAATTTTGATAAACTTTTGGATGAGGCCGGAGAAAAAGCGTTCATGAAACGATATACCACCTTGGGCCAAAACGGCGTAACGCTACGCACATATCAAGAACTTGGAACTCTGTTAAAAACCATCAAAGATCCGAACAAGAAAAAGATTTTTTTTGATAATGTCACTATATTCATGCGGCATCTCGGCGCTGAGCCTCAGATAGCTGCTCAGATTCCGCCTGCGCAACTGGTACCACGACCTCATGCCGACGAAGTTGCTCCACAGCCGGTAGTTCAACCCGCTGTCGAAGCTGTGCCTCAGCAACCAGTGTTGCCGGAACGACTATCGGCGTCTACCACTCCTGATGCTGGAGGTGTGGGCGATGGTGGCAAGGGAGCGCCTGAGGTGGTTGATAGAAAAGTTACATTGCTGCCGCCGGAAAAAGCTCCTGTCCCTCAAGATTATGGACGTTTTGTTAATCGTGCAGACGCTCGAGAGCGAGCGTTTCCTGGATCGTTCTTCATTCGTGGTAATGTTCGAGAGAGAGAAGGTAAGCCGACTATTGCCCTTACGTTTGATGACGGCCCAGACAATACTTATACTCCCCAGATTTTGGATATTTTAAAGGCTCAAGGAGTGCACGCAACTTTTTATCTGCAGGGTGGCTTTCTTACCCCCCAACATCGGAGTGTGATTCAGCGTATTATTGACGAGGGGCATGAGATTGGATTGCACTCACTCGACCACAGTGATATCAAACACGACCCCAAAAAAAAGCAATTTCCAGCAGAAACTTACCATCGGCAGGTAGAAGAGACGGAACGTCGCTTAGCCGTCCTTACTGTTTCAGAAACGAATCCAGCTGGGTATACTACGAATCTTTACCGACCTGCCTACGGGAGCATTACTCGAGAACAGATAGACTATTTTGCAAGTAAAGGAAAAAAAATTATCAATTGGTCAATCGATACCGAAGATTGGGGTTCGAAACAAACCCCCGAATTTATGAGCGCTCTCGTCAGCCAGGCCGCTATCGGGGGTGATATCGCGCTCATGCACTCCGGTGGCGGAAACCGTTCCCGTACGGTAGCATCACTCCCAACGATGATTGAACGCTTAAAAGCGCGAGGCTTTGTTTTTATGACTACAACAGAAATTATCGCCAAACCCGTTGCAACACCCAAGAAACCCGCGTCACCAACAACCCCCTAATTTTTATGCCCGCACAAACGATACCAGAGCGCGTCCTTGGCATCGATCCTGGTTTTGGCCGTATGGGGTATGGCGTTATCGAAAAAACGCGTACCGGTTGGAAGTTGATCGCTTACGGTTGTGTGGAAACACCGCCCAAGAGCCGTTTTCTCGATCGCCTCACGACGCTTAGTCATGAGCTTGAGCATGTTATTCAACTTCATAAACCAACGCATGCGGCGGTGGAAGAACTATTTTTTTTCAATAACGCCAAAACCGCCATCGATGTTGGCCAGGCGCGCGGTGTTATTTTGCTCACACTTCACCATCACCATCTTCTGATCGACGAGCTCACGCCGCTTGAGGTGAAACAGGCGGTTACCGGGCAGGGAAGAGCTGACAAAGAACAGGTAGAGCGGATGGTGCGCCTCACCCTGAATATCAAAGAAAAAATCACGCCCGATGATGCGGCCGACGCGCTCGCGATTGCGATTGCAGCGGGGCAGAGGGGGTGGCTTGCTAAGATTAAATAAAATTTAAAAAAATTTTTGTATAAAAGCGTTTACTAAAAACTCTATGGAAAAAAAATTTCAGCTTGAAAAACACGGTATTGATTTTCATGAGTCCGGCTCATTTCCTAATCAAGAAAGATTTAATCAACTGCAAAAAATTTTTTTGGATCATGAGACAGGAATTTCCCGCCATATTTTTCAAAAATTTCAAAAAAATCTTAGAAACCTGGCAATTAGATGGCGAACAATGTGATCTATTGCTCGTAGGTTCAGCGGGTTTCGGGCAAGTTACTGAGGACACTCATGATATTGATCTTATATATATCGGAAATAATCCCGAGAAATTTAGAGAAAGAATCAGTACCCACGAAATTCTAAGCGCCCTAACTGGAGAAGGCTTGCTTATAGAATGTCTCGATTACGATGATATTGACGTGCGTTTAGTTGAAGCTTACATCAACAAACAGGATAAAGGCATAGAATATCCGCCAGCACTGACCGAAATAGGTAGCTTCGATATGATTTTTTCCGAGTTCAAACGATTCGTTTCAAAGTATTGGTCTACTAGACCGGTTAACAAAAAATTCGATGCCTTGTTTAAACGAGCTCTTTTGTTGCAAGACAATGAGGTGATCAAAGATTTGCAACATGCTAAGTTAAGCAATTTTAGATTTAAAGAATCTGATTTTATTAATTCATTTGACAAATATCTCCAAAGATTAGCGAAGAGAAATATAGAATTTCCACAAGAAATACATAAACTGCTTGCGCATCTATTATAGTTTAAATTTAGCACAGAGTTTTGATAAGTTCACGATGAATTCAATTTTAAGAAATTTTTTTCACTTATGAAACGAATCTCATTACTCATCGCTCTCAACCGAGATCACAAAATTCTTCTTCAGCACAAATCCGCTGATGCTCCGAACAATCCCAATACCTGGTGTTTGTTTGGTGGTGGTATTGAAGATGGTGAGTCTCCTGAAGAAGCAGTGCGACGAGAGCTCTTGGAAGAACTGCAGCTACAGATTAATCCTGTATTTTTTAAATCGACAACTGATCTGGATATTGAAAGAAACTATTTTTTCTCTCATCTTGACGTAGAAGTTGAGGTGCTCAAAAAACAACAAATGGAAGGTGATGACTTGGGATATTTTTCGCTTGCTGAAATGAATTCCTTAAAAATGAACACTGCTCATCATCAGGCAGTGCGGGATTTTTTATCGAGTAATTTATTACATAATATAGTGTAAAAAACAGCGGCCCTACCCAGTGTGGTAGGAGCCGCTTTGTCGCCGGACTAACGTCCGAGATTATCGATTTCTCGTTGTGCTCGAACAGCAGCGCGCACGCTTGCTAGATTCATCCGGATTTGTTTGGTCGCCGAAGCCGTCGTATCGGCGCGAGCTTGGCGAATCTTGTTGAGTTCTGTATCGATCTCACCCACGGTTTCGTGCATATTAAGCCGTTCAGCTTCCGCTCTTAGCCGCAGCAAGTTCTGGTAGGAGGCCTCGTAGTCATCATGTGCAACTTTCTGTGCGATGATTTTTTTTAGGAATCTGCGCGCCCCAGCCTGGAGTTGGTCAATCGGACACGTAACGAGTAGGTATGCGCCCCACAGAGCATACCCCAGCGCGTAGCCCGGCAACCACAGCAGGTACAGCAGCCAGCCGAGGATAAAATCGGGCACGGCGCGGAAGGGGTGGTGCGAGGTGCAATCACGGTTCCAGCTTTGGCGTTTGACTTTTCTGTAGGCGGTCATCCCGGTACCGAAGTACAAAAACGCGAATCCTGCCGAGAAGATACCCCACAGCATGCCCAGCCACCATTTCGGGTAGACATGATAGTTGGCTGGCTCCGCAGTTAGTGTGCTTGCGTTCACCAGGTTCCTTGGTACCGTGTGGTCGGGTTCTGGGGTGACGAAGCCCGCGTTTCCCTTCAACAGTTTTGTGAGGCGTTCGTGGTCGTTGAGAACTTCGAATGGTTTTGTGTAGGGGCAAGGATTTTTTCCGCACGTTGATCGCCACGGTTCAACTGTCTGCACAAGCGTATCGGGAATAGTGATATCGTCGTCGATCCTTGACCAAAAATTTGTTTTGACCTCCAGTTTACCAATACGTAGCGCCAGTTCTTTGAGTTGCGCATCAGCGATCAGATTGGCGTTGCGTGGGTTAAGTATGGTTAGCTCTATGTTGCGTTGCAGTGCCTTTTTATCAGTTTCATCTTTCCATACCTGGAATTGTCGCCAGGCAACGTGTTCGGGTGTTTCAAGATACGTTTCACGTCCGATAAACTGCGAAAACAGGGCCAAAGAAACGGCGATCAGTGCTCCGCATAGGCTGTAGAACCAGTATTGATTTCTGTCGATATGCGTCATGATATCCCCCTAGGTTGTGAGTGAGCATCCGCACGGTAGGTGCGGAATAGCATAAAGTACCTTATTTTAACCTGAATTGTCAATGTAGAGGTTGATAGAATTATGTACGCGTACCGTTCTCGCTCCGGTGTAGCTAATGTGTTAAGAGTATGCCGTCATTGCCTACGGTTACTCCGCGCCAGATAATCCGTGTTCTCGAACGTGCGGGTTTTTTGGAAATTTTCTTGAGTTATTATAGGCGTTCAGTGTTGACCGACAAAAGCATTGGCATATACATATCATCCTCCAAACTAATCCGCACCTCGGACGGATCAACCTGCTCACACCACTCAACTGGCGCGTCAGTAATGAGTGCGAGTGGGAACTGTTCCTTTCCCTCACCCATTACGAACACGGCCGCAGTCGCGAGACTATCTGCGACATTCGTCTGAGAGAATTTGAACGGCCTCCCGAAAATATCGGGCGTACCGCGATAATCCCGCACGCCGCGAAAACCGGCGTAGCCAAGTGCTGCCCCGGTGACTCCGGCGCGTAAGGGTGTGGTACGGCTATCGGTAATCAGAATGCCAAGATTTGTTAAACTGTATTTTTTAAGGAATGTTAAGCGTAGATCTTC
>JBPOHP010000140.1:0-15329 GCA_052035445.1 Candidatus Magasanikiibacteriota bacterium | reverse complement strand
GTCTGGTAGTTCGATAGCGGCGGATACTATTATTATCCAACAGACATCGGTAAAAAGTATGGATACCGAAGATCGAAAAAATGTTGCTCTTGTTGGATCGGGTAAAGGTTTAGTGGTGAGTCGGGGTCAGGCGGTTAAAGCTGTTTGGAAAAAAACATCTCCCTCTGATAGAACGCGCTGGTATGGTGAAAAAGGAGAAGAATTGGTATTTATACCCGGAACGGTATGGGTTGAAGTTGTGCCTCTAGCTTCTCAAATAGGTTTAGAATAGCGTTGTTGATATCTCAAGAACAAGGAGAGTGTGCCATGGTCGAAGTTCGAAGACGTTTTACAGTAAGTCGACCGGTGGATTTTGCGACTGGTCCGTACGGTAAAAAATACCGCGTTGGTGCAAGTATATGGTTATTTGAAACAGATTGGTCGCGTACGCCAGAGTTGGTCAAGTTGCGTATTGGTCAAGACCAAAATGTTTTGAGTAGTAAACCTGAAGAAGACGTTCAGTCAGTTTGTCTCGCCCGACAGGTTGATGTCACATACGTCCAGACCAAAAAAAATGCGGATAACGGCAGTGTGATAAGCATGGAACGATGGGAACTAAGCAGGTGTAAACACACGAAGTCCGTTCTGCCGTATCGGCCGGATATCCTCTATATTCCTCTGCAGGTAGCAGATCTTTTGCAAATTGTGACAACCATAGTTAGCCCTTCCCGCTGAAAAGGGTGGGTGAGAGGTGGGCAGTTACAACCCGTGGCCTTCCACCAATATCTTGTGTCAGAGCAACGCGCGCTTTTGGGAAATAGATAGATACGAGTTCTGCGGCCAGCTCAGCCTGGCTTGGGTCTATCTCAAACAATAAATGTAGATGGTGGCGCTTGTCCTTAAGCGCTTCTTTTATGTGAGAAAGCATTATTCGATAGAGAGCTAGACCACCCTCTTCTGCAACAAGCGCGGTGTAGGGCTCTTTTTGAATTGACTGTTCAGACTCAAATTGTTCGTGCGTCAGATAGGGGAGATTGGCAGTGATAATAATCGTTTCGTCCTGCGGAATTTTTTGCACCTCAGAAATCAATGGCTCTAATACATTGCCACGGAAAAACGTAATGGGAACTGCGTGTTTTTTGGCATTTTTTTTAGCCACCCTGAGTGCTCCTCGGGAAATATCTGTTGCCAAAAGAGTGAGTGGTCGAGGTGATTTTTTTCCGAGAGCGATGGGTATGCAGCCACTCCCTGTACCGACATCAATTACTGTTGCTGGGGTATCTGGTGCCGTGGTTTCGAGTATAGTAAGCGCCTGGTCAACGAGTGTTTCGGTATCAGGGCGGGGGATAAGGGTGTGACGATTCACATACAAATCAAGGCCAAAAAATTCTTTGTGGTGGGTGATGTGGGCGATTGACCAGCCACGATTGTACGCAAAAATTGCATATTTCAAACGCAATTTTTGTATAGGTGATATTTTTTGGTCAAAATGCGCAAGTAGGTAGCCGCGGTCGCGTTGCAATACCCATGCCAGAATAAGTTCGATATCTTGGAGAGGAATAGCTCTGTTCTTGAAGATACATGATCGTACGGTCATAGCGTAATTTGGTGGTGATTGCGTTATACCTTAATCTTCGTCTTCAGTAGTTTCCACTGCCACAAATTTTCCTTCTTGTGCCAAATAATCAGCTTCGCGGACGGCATTAATGAGTGGCGCAATATCGCCTTCGAGAATTTTGCCAATATTGTTCCAGCTGCGGTGGATACGGTGATCGGTGATGCGATCTTGGGGGAAGTTATAGGTACGGATTTTTTCACTCCGATCGCCGGTTCCGATTTGTGATTTACGTTTTTCTGATAATTCTTTCTCGCGTTTTTCGCGTTCAGCCTCAAACAAGCGGGCACGCAGAACGACCATCGCTTTTTCACGGTTGGCAGTTTGGGAGCGTTCGTCTTGGCACGAGACAACGATGCCCGACGGAATATGGACGATACGGACGGCTGAGTAGGTAGTGTTGACACTCTGTCCACCAGCGCCGCCGCTACAGAACGTGTCGATACGCAAGTCTTTTTGCTCGATTTTCATTTCTGTTTCTTCGATTTCGGGCAGTACAGCCACCGTCACGGTAGAGGTATGGATACGGCCTGATTTTTCCGTATCTGGGACGCGCTGGACACGATGGACACCCATTTCGTACTTGAGATCTTTGTAAACGTTTTTTCCGTTAACACTGAAAATGACTTCTTTAAAACCGCCAATACCAATGCGATTTTCATCGATAAGTACTGTTTTCCATTTGTTCGTTTCGGCGTAACGGTGGTACATTCGGTAGAGTTCAGCTGCAAAGAGTGCTGACTCGTCGCCGCCCACACCAGCCCGAATTTCGACGATGACGTTCTTCTTATCGAGTGGATCAACGGGGCGCGTGAGTTCGGTGAGTTCGTTTTCTAGGGCGGCAATTTTTTCTTTGAGCGGATTAATATCGCCCTCAGCCATGCTTTTGAGGTCGGGGTCGGTTTCTTCGGCAATCATTTTTTCGGTGGCTGCCAAAAGACGTTCGGCTTCTTGGAGTTCGATAATTCGTTCGGCAACGGGTTTGCCATCGCTGTAGGCCTGGGAGACCTCTTGCAAGCGTTTATTGTCACTCAAAACGGCTGGATCTTGAAGATCGCCTTCGAGTTGTTTGTAGCTCGTTATAAATTGTAGGTATTTTGGATGCATAATAGAAGTATAAATCCGGAACTTTCTTCAAGTGTAGCGCATACACAGAAACAAAAACAGACTTCAGCCTCGGCTAATAGTCTGTTGTTGTGTAGCACGCTACTGTTCGGAAGAAGTTTTTTTGTCAGCTTTAGCAGCTTTTTTGGCAGCAAGAGCAGCTTGTTTTACTTTTTTGCCTTTACGTCCGGCAGCTGCGGCAGCAACTTTCGTGGCGTGTTCTTGGAATTTCTCTACGCGGCGAGCGGTGTCAACGAATTTCTGTTTGCCGGTATAAAAAGGATGACACTGGTTGCACAGTTCAACACGGATTTCTTTGAGCGTACTGCCGGTAACAAATGTTGAGCCACAGGCGCAGGCTACTTTGGTTTCGTGATATTCAGGGTGGATTTTTGCTTTCATAATGAAGATTTAGCGTATGTAGCGGCAGTTTAGCAGAATACTATTTGGGTGTCAATGGTTAAAAAAGGATATGCTTGACGAAATGTGATTTTTTTGCTATAGTTAATAGTTCTTTAAAACAACCACGTACAAAGAGGGGGCTCCCATGCGAATCGTATTTGTCCGACATGCGTCGTATAGCGAAATCCATCAGTGCATCCTCCCAGACTATCTTCCAATCCTCGATCGTCTGGGCAAGAAGTTGGCGGGGTTACTTGGGAAGTTCTACGTCGCGTCTTCTGACGCCAGTCGCGCTGTCAAAACGGCTGAGATGATCGCACGTTCTGGTCGGGGTACCTATAACCAGGTTACATGGGCAGAGCTGGGAGAGCATGATCCGACGCCTGTTCCAAAGCTACTCACGTCGTTTGCAGAATTTGCAAAGCTCATGAATGAAGAAGCCATTGTGGCAGTGACGCATGCGCCGCGCCTTCGCGCTATTCACGACTACTTGATGGAACAGAGCGCAGACGACCTTACTGGGCGTGGTTTAGGCTACGCCGAAGCTTACGTTCTTGATCTGGAAGCAAAATCGATCAAGAAGCTGAGCGTGCGTCGAGTAATTTGAAAAAGGTGCTTGGGAAGTCGGTAGCCGCCTGCAAAAACAGACGCCTATCGATGACGGACCTTAATATATTCAGGTCCGTCATCGGCGTCTGTTTTTGCACCATAATACAGTCCACCGCATATTTTTTGAGCATGGTTTGTTACCTTACATGAGTTTTGGTTGGTGACGTTTTTTCTCGTTTCACGTTCGACTCAGGGTGGGTATTACGGATGGAATTCGGGCGTAACAGCAATAGTATTGACTAAACTTCTCTTTTGTACTATAGTGCTCCGTTATATTACTACCGACTAACATTCATAAAAGAATCTTTTAAAAACCGATAATTCCTATCAACGTAGGTTTTTTATATTGAAATTCTACGTGGGTAGGAATGTTCCACCCAAAAACATGCACCGTTCATAAACGTTTCACACGAAAGGATAGTGTGCCATCATGGAGACGCGTCAATTGAGCAAGTTGCCGGTATTGCCGGGCATGAAGAAGTATGGTGACAAAACATCCCTTTGTACCCGTGTGGTTGTAATGTACATGATCTTCTTCTCTATCATCCTCAGTATGCAGTGGTTGGTGGATAGTTGGGCCTGGAGTAATACCTGGGGCTTCACCTACGCGGCAGATGATTCACTGGGTTGGGCATGGTCTCGGATACTGGGATTAGTATTCTCGACGGTGATCATGATTTTCGAGATCCTCTACCTCACGCAGGATACGTCCACTTCCACGGCTCAGGGTGATGTTTTTCGCTTGCTGTTTGCCCTGTTTATCGGTTGGGGCCTTACGTCGATTGCAGTCGAGGTGTCCTGGTTTGCTCCAGACATCGAAAAAAGCATCGTTGCTGAGGAAAAAGCCGCTATCGACAAGATGGTGCAGACGGCCAACATGACTGAGGAGAAGAGGCGTGACCAACTCCTTGCTGCTGCCAAGAATGAACTTGGCGGAAACGCAGTCATGGAGGCCACGAAGGTGCAGGAAGATCTTGACCGCTATGTCACTGAGCGCAAAAGGCAGCGTGACACTATGGTGGCCGAGGTAGATAAAATGAGAAGTGAGGCCCGCACCGAAGCGGCCGGAAAGATTTCCGGTCACTACGGTAACGGTCCCGCGGCACAAATGATGGCTGCACAGGCCGAACAAGTTGCTGCCCGTATCCCCGGTTTTGATGCTGAAACTGCGAGGGAGGTAGAGCGTCTTACTACGCTTCGTGACACTAAACACAAAGGCGGTCAAGAAGCACTTCAAGCACGTCTCGATCAGATTCGTACAGACTATGAATCGGCCATAAACCGTATTGCCAAACTCTCAGAAACCACTCCTGGCCGCGACGAACTCGCCGCCAAGTACGGTGGTGGAAGTTGGCAAGCCTCCCGCGGAGCTCTCCATCGCTTTTCCAAGATGGTGGAAATGACTGACGCACCCTGGACACCTGCGTGGTACGTAAAATGGCTCTGTCGCTGCATTATGCTCGTGTTCACGATTATTATCATCGGCGGCAAGCGTTTTGCACCCCAAGACTGGAAACAGTACTGTAACCGGGGACAGCAAAGCCGTGCAGGACACCCCGAGGCTAGGAACGCTATCACCCTCGAAGGTTTTGATCCCGACACGTACGGTTTGAATCCTAAGATACGGCAGCGCCTGGAACAGCACTTGACCGCTCGTCGAACGTTGGTTGAGGCTCACTACCATCTTGATCGTAAGGTTTGTGAGCTTGTCCAACCTGACCTGAACGGTATCTGTCGCACTATCGAGCAGATCAGAGATGTTCTCCACCGTGACTGGCTGGACAACGGTGAGATATGTCGTATGAATGTGCTGATCTGTGAAGAGGCTATGAAGTGTGATGGGATAGGTGTGCCAGCATGGCCAGCAGCGCTGGGCGGCGGAGTAGACTTGCTCTACAATATGGACCCCTGGTTCATTAGCAGAGAACAACTCAGTCGCAATTTCGCCTGGGTCGATCCTGTTAGTAGTATCGATGAACGTAAGCGTCTTGCCACAACCTACCAGGTCTCCCAAACCAACCTGCGCAACCTACTTATCAAACAAGCTGGCGAGTTGGAGGCTACTATCAAAGCTGATCCGCGCGTACCTATTATGGTGCTCTGGCGCCAACGCCAGCGATGGTTGGAACAAACCATACTTCCTCTTCTTGAAAAGATGGAAAACCAAGAGCGACGACTTCGGCAACTTGGTGGCGAAGTTCCTGCTTGGCCTCATTATTTCCCGGATCCGCGAGCTGAAATTTTGACCAGGTTCGACAACATTAACGAGTATGAACTGAGGCCGTTGGGCTGGATCGGCCCCGAGGAGTCTGGGACGGTTTAAAGCAGTCGGTTTTCTTTTTCAAGCTTCTAGGGCAGAGCTACTAAGTCACGATCTTTCCGATCGCTTCGACATGCCCTTCAATCCTTAGTATCCATAGAGATGGCTATTGAGGTGCGATAAAGCGTTTGCCAAATCATCTAAAAATTAAGAAACTTGTGTGAGGTATAGTATTTAGCACATTTGACAATTGATGCACGAGCTTTCCGTCGGGCCTTTTTTGTAAGTACTTTACGTCAGAGCTCTTGAACTATTCCATAGGTGTGGTATACTGACCAACAACGTTTTTAACGTTTGGTAACCGTCTTTTTTGTTATGTCTACCACCAATTCTCCGCTTGCATGGTATCAAAAAACAGGCACACTCATGGGAGTGGGGTGTGCGGGTATACTGGTGGTGCTCTTGATAATAGTCGTGACGCTCGGTTTTATCTATTATAGGCAATTATCTTCAGGTCAAGGAGCAGAGCTACAAGCTCGATTTCGGTCAAAAACCGCTCCTATCGTCACTGCTGGATTTACGTCAAGTGGTGATACAGATACTCATGGTTCAGTAGTTGTTGATCGGGAAAAACTTGAAAGAGGTGATTTTCCAATAATTGGATCAAATAAACCAAAAATTACGGTTGTTGAATTCGTAGATTTTAAGTGCCCTAACTGCCGGTTGGCCGCTCCGATTCTGCGTCAATTAGTTGCGCGTTATGGATCAGTGGTCAAGATTATTAGTAGAAACGCACCTTTTGAATCGCTTCATCCGGGAGCAACAAGATTAGCGCAAATCGCTTGGTGTAGTCATAGACAAGGACGATACTGGGCGGTGCATGATTATTTTTTTGCCGAGCAAGATTCGTTGCCTGCCGACTTTGGGACTCAAGAAATTTCTTACCTGGTTACCCGATTTGGCCTAGATGCTCAAGAATTCAATGATTGTTTGGGTGATCAGCGTTCGATAGTTGCTATCAATAAAGATTATATTCAGGCGAAGGATTTGGGGGTGCACGGCACACCAACTTTCTTTATCAACGGACAAAAAGTAGAAGGTGTTATACCGTTCAGTGCATGGGAAGAGTTGTTACAAACACAATAATAATTTTATCTATACCCGGTGTCGTGTTGAAAACCAGCCGACTCATAATGAGGGGATAAAAGGGTTATCTTTTATGGAAAAACATGATGTCATTAGAATCAAAGGTGCGCGCGTTCATAATTTAAAAAATATTAGTATTGATATTCCCAAGAACAAGCTGGTGGTTATCACTGGTTTGTCTGGTTCGGGAAAATCAAGTTTAGCGTTTGATACGATTTATGCCGAAGGGCAGCGACGTTATGCTGAATCAATGTCGTCGTACGCGCGCCAATTTATTGAAACTCGTGATAAGCCAGATGTTGATTCAATCGAAGGTTTGTCGCCGACGATCGCGATCGATCAAAAAATTTCTACACAAAATCCTCGTTCGACCGTTGGCACGGTGACCGAGATCTATGATTTTTTACGCTTATTATTCTCACGCGCTGGTCAGCAGTACTGCCCGAATTGCAACATTCCAGTTGATGCCCGCTCGGCAGGAGAGATTATCGAAGAAGTCCGTAAAATTGCTCGTAAAGATGCGGATGTTGCGATCTACGCACCCTTTATTCGCAAAGGCGCGGTTGATAAAAAAGCACTCATCGAACGCGTAGAAAAATCCGGATATGAATGGTTACGGATTAATGGTCAGAAAGTCAAAATTAACGACTTATCCAAATTTTTGTTTGAAAAAGAAACGCTCTACGATGTTGACCTGCTCATTGGTGTGATTGCGGATATTAAGAAGCAAGACCCGACACGTCTGGTTGATACAGCGCTTGAGCTGTCAGGTGGTTTGGCGACGGTTGCATCTGCTGGTAAAGATCAAATATTTTCAACCACCGGGCTATGTACAAAATGTGGCTCAACCATGCCAATTTTGGACATGCGTAGTTTTAGTTTCAATAGTCCCTACGGTGCTTGTCAGCGTTGTACTGGTCTTGGACTCACTATGGAAGTTGATGCCGGACTCGTGATTCCAAATCCGCGTTTGACGCTTGCTGAAGGCGCGATCCAACCTTGGACACGCATTACCGGCAACCAGAGTTTCTATCAAAAATTATTGACTGCGGTTGCTGAGAAGCACCGTTTTCTGCTCACCACACCAATCGTCGACATGCCGCCCAAAACGCTTGATATGATTTTGTACGGAACGGGCAATGAAGAATATGTGGTGGAGAGTCGCAAAACAAAATTTGCTGGTGTTATTCCAGATTTGATGAGTAAGCACCTCGAAACTAATTCCGAATACGTCCGCAAAGAAATCGAGCAGTACATGCGTGAAAAACAGTGTTCTACCTGTCATGGCAATCGCTTGCGTCGTGAATCGCTCGCCGTAAAAATTGGCGATTACAACATCGCTGAGATTTCACAACTCTCGATGGAAGAGATCAAAAAACTTCTCAAGACCAAAATTAAAAGTGGTAAAGTAACCGATCTCATCATTCGCGAAATCATTCCTCGTATCGAAAATTTGGAACGCGTTGGTTTGGGGTATATCAATATTGATCGCTCTATGAACACCCTTTCGGGTGGTGAAGTGACGCGTGTGCGCCTCGCGACCCAACTCTCTTCGGGTTTGAGCGGAATCATCTACGTGCTCGACGAACCATCGGTTGGTTTGCATCCGCGTGATAATAAAAAATTGATTGAGACACTCAAATATTTGCGCGACCTTGGCAATAGCGTGATCGTGGTAGAACACGATGGCGCGATGATGCATGCTGCTGATTATCTGGTTGATATTGGTCCGGGTGCTGGGGTGTATGGTGGTAAGGTAGTAGCCGAAGGTACGCTGCCGGATATTAAAAAAGCCAAAAATTCGCTTACTGGTGATTATTTGTTTGGTCGTTCCAATCTTGGTTTGATCAAAAAGCATGTTGATAATAAAAATGCTCCTGAAAAAACCATGACGATTGTGGGTGCACGTGCGCATAACCTCAAAAATATCGACGTCTCTATTCCGCTCGGTAAGTTGGTATGTGTCACCGGTGTTTCTGGTTCTGGTAAATCGTCGCTCATCATCGATATTTTGAGCAAGGCGTTGACTAAGCATTTCTACCGTGCCAAAGACGAGCCAGGCGAACATACTGCCATCAAAGGGTTGTCGAATATTGATAAAGTCATCTCGATTGATCAGTCGCCGATTGGTCGTACGCCACGTTCTAATCCAGCAACGTACACTACCATTTTCAACCTGATTCGCGATCTGTTTGCTACACTGCCGGAAGCACGGATGCGCGGGTATGATGCCGGTAAATTTAGTTTCAACGTCAAAGGTGGTGGCCGTTGTGAGGCCTGTTCTGGCGATGGATACATTCGTATTCCGATGCAATTCTTGGCTGATGTGTACGTAGAATGTAATGAGTGTGGAGGTTTACGCTACAATCGTGAAGCGCTCGAAGTGCATTATCGCAACAAAAATATCGCTGATGTGCTCAAAATGACGGTTGAAGAAGCCCATCGATTCTTTGGTGATATCGAGAGTATTGCCGAAAAACTTAATGTCTTGCGCGAAGTTGGTCTTGGGTACATCACCCTTGGCCAGCCAGCTACCACGCTCTCCGGTGGTGAGGCGCAGCGCATTAAGCTCGCTCAAGAACTTTCGCGCCACTCAACCGGCAAGACGCTCTACATTCTTGATGAGCCAACAACTGGTTTGCATTTTGAAGATATTAAACGCTTGCTCCAAGTGTTGAACCAGCTTGTTGATAAAGGCAATAGTGTCATCTTGATTGAGCATAATACCGAAGTTATTCGTTCATCAGATTGGATTATTGATATGGGTCCTGAAGGTGGTGAAGGCGGTGGGCAAGTAGTGGCCGAAGGTACGCCAGCTGAGCTCATCAAATCTAAGAAAGGCGCGACGGCGAAGTACCTCTAAACTGACTTCGGCAATCAGACTTCGGACTTCAGTTAGTCTGCTAAAAACCAAGGTGATGAGCCTTGGTTTTTAGGTACGAAACTTTCGCACTCTGTGTTTAGAGTGTAAATCTTGTCACCACAAACATGAGTAGCGCTCCGAGTGCTGTCAGCAGTAGCATGGTATATGAGCTGTGCTTGCTATGAGCTTCAGGCAATAAATCACTTGCACTGATGTAGAGTAGAAATCCAACAAAAAAACCTAAGTATAGGAGGAGAATGTTGTTGGGGATGTGAAACAAGAGTGTGGAAAGTGCACCAAGAATCGGGGCGAGCGCGTCGAGGGCTAAGAGCTGTAATGCTTTTTTTCGGGTATTTTTGTTGACGAGTAAGAGGGTTACTGTATTCAGCCCGTCACAAAAATCATGGGCAATAACGGCGATGGATACGGCAATACCAATTTCGGTGCTCACCTGAAATGCAAGCCCGATACCGATGCCATCAAGAAAGCTGTGTGCGGCTAATCCGCCGGCGCCTACCAAACCGACGGCTGGGTGTCGGTGCTCGGCATACTCTTCTTCGTGACGAGAATGGATAACAGCCATTTTTTCGAGAAGATGTATAAACAAAAAACCAATGACGATCATGCCAAGAGCCGGGGTAATCGATAAGGCGTGCTCGGTAGCGATCTCAAAAATCTCGGGAACGATATCAAAAAAACAGACCCCAAGGAGAACTCCAGCGCTAAAACTAGCGATATAGTGAAGTTTTTCACGGTATTTGAGGGCGTACAAGCCGCCAGCGAGGGTGGTGATAAACGAAGCAAGGGAGATGAGAATGGCGTACATAAAAAAGAGAAGAATGCGGTTATTATTGCAACTCGGTGGCGTTTTGTCAAGCTCTGAGCTTGGTTGAGGGTATAAAAAAAGCCCGAAGCGCCTGAGGCTACGGACTTTGGTTTGTTACTGAACGGTCAAGGTAGGGCCGCAGACATCGGGAGTAGTTTGTTGGACGAGTGACGTGAACCCCTGGGCGATGATGCCTCGGAGACAGGCTTGTAGCGTACCACTCGCTCCGGATGTTAGATCAGCTACCACCTCCATGCCGTCTAAGGTCTGGTTCGGTAGTATGATGTAATTTAGGTTAGTCAGACTAATTCGCGGGTTTGACGGTGTTAGTGGGGAGACGACCTCAAGGGCGGTGGCTTTTTTTGTCCATCAGGTTGGATGCGAGTCTTCTGGATGCTGAGGCTGAGCACGTCACTCGCTTGAAGTGTTCCATCAAGATACAGGAAGACGTCCGTTGATGTAATACGACTTGGCTCGCCAAGGGCGATTGGCGTGAAAGCCCCTGCTATCTGGCTATTCTGTCCAGCGATAAGCGTGGTGGAAGTGAACCAGCTCGCCCGATCAATACGCAGACTGCCCACGTCGATACTAATGTACGACATCTTGAGCGGCCACGAACCAGTGTTCAGTGTCACAGGTACTGGGTGGCCAGCGAGGTCATGAGCCTGAATATCGCCGTCGTTGATCTGTGCCTGGATATACCGGTTCACACCCCCTGCAATGGTGGCTTCCGCGCAGATGATCGCGCTGTAACCAGCGGAAAAACTAAAGGACTTGTTCGTGAGATCGAACTCAATGCGTGGTGTTGTGGGGTGGGCGCTCGCTCCTGCCGGAATTTGACCGACAAAGAGCTTAATATCGGTGACGTCGGAAGCATTGGCCGATCCGACCATGGTAAACGCAGTGGTGTCTAGAACGGTTGTTCTTCCCACGCTTTTCACCGCAAAGCAGCCGAGCGCAACGACGTTTCCAGCGTTGACCCGGGTTCCAGGCATCTGGGTGTTTGCCGAAAGATCGATGACTTCGATGCTGCCCGGCGGCAAATCAGCCTCAGGGTCGGTCATGGCCATGGTCGGCGGTTCACTGCCCGCGATCGGCGTTCCTTCGCCACAGGCGCCAAGAGCAGAAATTGCAAGAAATCCAGCAAGGCAGGTGCGCTTTTTCATCGAATACTCCGGTTGTTGAAGGTATTGCGTTTATGCAACACGGGCGAAATAATCTCATGTTTTGGTAAAAAAGTCAAGGATGAAATAATTTTTTTTGCTAACATATAATAAAAAAACACTGCCTGATGGCGGCAGTGTTTTTTGAAGTCGTTATTTCTTGACCGGCGCTTTAACTTCTTTGATTTTGCGTTTGAAGTCTTTGTCGCGCAAGAACGTGAGCTTGGCGCGGCGAGTCTTGAGGGTACGAACGAGTTCGATACTCTCGATGATTGGGGCGTAGATAGGGAAGATTTTTTCCACACCAACACCTTCAGAAATTTTGCGAACCGTGATGGTGGCGCCAATTTCTTTGTTATGGCGAACGGCCATAATCGTGCCCTCAAAGGTCTGGATACGTTCTTTTTCTTCGCCTTTGGCGGTCAATTCTTTGATTTTGTGGTTAACTTTGACGATCATGCCGGGTTTGTAGTCAAGCATGGTTGGTTTGGTTGCTTCGGTCATAGATAAAATATGTAACATGTCATTGCGAGCGAAGCGAAGCAATCTCGTTGGACTACCTTGAATTCATATTCAAGATTTTTGCTTAATCCAAAGAGATTGCTTCGTCGCTCCGCTCCTCGCAATGACAACGAATTGTTTTAGAATAGCGTTATCTTAGCCAACTCTGAACGAGTTGTCAATACCTGGCACCTAGGCCGTGCGTTCAGTGATAATTTTGGCTAGTTCTGCAATGGTTTCGTCGAGTTTGCCCTCACGATTCACGATCTGCAGGTCGTAGTTGGGGGCAGCTTGCATCTCTATTTCGGCAATACGGAGTCGTTCATTGATGTGCTCGGGCGTCATGCTGCCGCGTTTTTCAAGCCGACTCCGTAGAATTTCTAGGTTGTCGGGTAGTAAGAAAATAGCGAGGTGGGGGATACCTTCACGATCAAGCGCTTGTTTGCCGTTGATATCAGCTTGCGTTATCACGATCTGATGGTTGCTAAGGAGCTCGTTCAGACGGTTGCGCTCGATGCCGTAGTAATTACCGGTAAAAAAGTTGTATTCGATAAAATCACCGTGGGCGATTTTTTCTTTGAACTTTTCGGTACTCAGAAAATAGTAATCGCGACCATCGACTTCGCCCTCGCGCATGGGGCGTGAGGTGGTGGTGATGTTGCGGACACAGTCAGGCAACGTGGCGAGGAGTCCGCGGATGACCGAGTCTTTGCCGACGCCGCCGGGGGCGGAAATGAGGATGAGGTGACCGGGCATAAAAAGTTATGAGAAATTATGTTGATTTTATGTGAATTTTTTCTATACTAACGTACATGGGTTTATTACTCAAATTTTTTTTGGATAAAAAAGAATTACATACGTTTACTTATGCACCATTTCCCTTGACTTTTTGCACAAAATATGATACAAATCGACGTTGTTCTTTGAAAAAAATTAGGTCATTTTGGGCGAAGCAAAGATATCTTTGGAAAAACATATTTTTGGCTCGCTCAGAATGACGAGAAACAAAATCAATTACCGACGGCGCGCCGTTAGGAAGGGGTGGGAAAATGAATGAGTCTACTGGTGGGCGCAAGCTCACTATGCTCCGTCTCGTTGTTACCATGTTCTGCATGGTGTCTGGTGGTGCCTACGGTCTTGAGCAGATTATTAAGAACGCCGGCTATCTCTATGGCGTGGTGATCCTCCTGCTTCTGCTTCCGGTGTGGTGTATACCTATCAGTTGGTTGGTGGGGGAGTTGGCGAGTTCGTTGCCGGCAAATGGAGGTTCCTACGTGTGGGTTCGTCGAGCGCTCGGATCGTTTTTCGGGTTTATGCAGGCCTGGTTAGCTCTGTCTGCCAGCGTTTTTGATATGGCGATCTACCCCAAACTAGTGGTCAGCAACCTAGAGGCAATGGCGCCATCGCTCGGTGGTAGTCACTGGCCGATGAT
This sequence comes from Candidatus Magasanikiibacteriota bacterium, assembly GCA_052035445.1. GTDB lineage: Bacteria > Patescibacteriota > Patescibacteriia > Magasanikbacterales > GWA2-37-8 > CAZQUL01. The sequence goes on along the minus strand of JBPOHP010000140.1, from coordinate 1,429 downwards.
TATCGGGTTATCGGTGGTGGCTATCGGGGTGGCCTGGAATTTGACTGGGTCTCAGGGGGTAAGTGCTTTATCTATGGCCGTGACAGTTGCGATTGTTGGCTTGTTTACCTTGCTCGTCACGATTGTGGTGGGGAAAAGTGTTTTTTTCCACATTCAAGGCGGTAAAACACCAACGGTTTCTACGGAACCTCTTTCGTGGCTGCTGTTTGGGCGTGCTATGTCTGGTGCCATGTGGAATTACATGGGCTGGGATAACTGCTCCACCATCGCCTCTGAAGTTGAGAGTCCGCAACAAACGTACCCGCGCGCCCTGCGTTACAATCTCGTTTTGGTAGCGCTCAACTACTGTCTACCTGTCGGTGTGATGGCTCTCACAGGCGAGTCTTCGTCGAGCTGGGAGATGGGTTATTGGGTGGTGATTGCCAAAAGATATGCAGGCGTGTGGCTTTCGGTACCGATCGCGATGTTCGGTATTGCTTCGGCGTTTGCTATGTTCGTGACTCTCATGATGTCATATGCCAGAATCGTGATGGTTTTGGCGCGTGACGGGTGGCTACCGCGTTTTTTGGGTAATACTTATGGTCAGCGCCGCGTTCCGGTTTTCGCCATTCTTGCCTGTGCAGTCACTTGGAGTGTGGCACTGCTCAAGTTCAAATTCGAGCAATTGTTCGGGCTTGATGTTATGTTGTACGGTGGAAGCCTCGTGCTCCAGTTCGCCGCCCTCATCGCACTCAGAATCCGAGAGCCCAACCTGTCTCGTCCGTTTCGGATTGCGGGTGGGCTGCCTGGTGTGATCGTTGTTGCCCTCCTACCCACTGTGCTCTTGGTCGGAACGTTGTTCTATAGTTGTTCCGAGCAGATCGCGGGGATGAGTGTCTTTACTTTCGGCACTCTGGTCGCGTTGGTAGGTGTGGTTGTCTATGCGCTAAGGCGATCTTCGTATCGTCTAGTCCAGACCTAGATCGGTTCTTTTGAAAAGCGCTACCTGTTTGACAGGAGCGCTTTTTCTTTTACAAAAATTCTCGTCCGAATATCATTGGACGAGAAACGTGTTACTGCACGCTAACGCGAACGTCTTGAATCGTGAACGAAGCGTAGGCTGACTGAATACGAATTTTGATCCGTACTGTCCAAAGTCCGCCTGAATCAGGCGTGAACGATGGTAGAGCGAATACTGGTGAAGCACCACCGTATCCCGTATCAACCGGCAACGTTTCAAAGGTACGAATCATGGTTGATCCACGGTACAGCTCGTACACGAAATTATATCGTGTGAGTGGTGCTAAGTAGTACAGCTTGAGTTTGGGGTAGACGGTCATCCCCACGCCAAACGAAACTAGTGACCGCGCACAACCATAATCAAGTGGCGGATTACCACTTGCCACCCATGGTACACCACAAACGTTGTAGTCGCCTGCATAGGTGTAAG
>JBPOHP010000130.1:0-2758 GCA_052035445.1 Candidatus Magasanikiibacteriota bacterium | reverse complement strand
TCACAGGGGCGTAACCAGGATGTGGGTGCTGGCACGGTGCTCATTTCCACTGCCCAGAGTGTGGCTCGCGCCCAGTGGCGAACCAAGGGTTATGACGCCGACGGGGATGACGACGTACGCACGCTAGCTGCCTTGGTGGCACGCGCCCGCGCCAAGGGACTGCAAATCGGCCTGGTGGTGGATGAGGCGCATATTGGCCTGGACAAAAGCACCGAGTTTGGCAAGTTCGCACACTGGTTGCAGGCCGACTACCTGCTAATGGCCACCGCGACACCGAAAGACCAGCGTCTGACGGACTTTCTGGCCCATGCTGGTTACAGCGGGCAGCAACATTTTTCGGTCAGCCGTGATGATGTGGTTGAGGCGCGCCTGAACAAGCAGTACATCGAAGCTGTGGTCTATAGCTTAGGTTCGGCCATGCAACATGTCACCGACTTGCGCCGCACCGTCCTACGCCAAGCCTGGGCTCGCAATGTGTTGATTGGCCAACATCTGAAGCAAGCCGGTATCGCCTGCGTGCCGCTATTACTGGTACAGGTGGCGAACGGCGATCGCACGGTGGATGAAGCCGCCGCTGAACTGATGCGTCAATGCCATGTTCCGCCCGAAGCCATCGGTAAGCATTCAGCGGACGAGCCTGACCCGGTGTTGATGGCAGCTATTGCCAATGACACAACCAAGCAGGTTTTGATCTTCAAACAGTCGGCAGGTACGGGTTTTGATGCTCCGCGCGCCTTCGTCCTTGCCAGCACTAAGCCTGTCAATGACGTGGACTTCGCCATGCAATTTATCGGGCGAGTCATGCGGGTGGCTCGTCAAGTACGAGAAGGCTTCCCGAAGCCACTACCGATTCCAGAAGAATTGAACACGGCGTATGTGTATCTGGGTAACGCACAGGCGCAGGCGGGTTTTGAAGCGGCAGTGCAGGCCACCAGTGCGGTCAAGAGTCAGCTCGAAGGACAGACCGAAAAACTGGTGACGCGGCACACTCTAGCCGGTGGCGTCGTCTACACCAATCGGCCTACCCCTGAACAGCCATTAAGCTACAGCATTAGCCTGCCAAGTACGCTAGGGCCTGTGGTTCCCACAAGCGTCGCCTCTTCAGCCCAACTGTCTTCCGAACGGGGCGATCACAAGACACAGTCGGAGCTTCAGTCTTTGGGGCATGACTTGTTTGGTGATGCTTCGTGGTCGCTGGATATCCCTGTTTCAGACCAGAATGAAAAGAAGCCCGCACGCGCTCGCAGGTTGGTCACGCGCGACGAGATTGTGCAAGTCTTGAAGGAAAACCGACTTCGTGTGGTCCAGCGCCGACACGCTTTGCCTACGTTAGGTAACGCTCTGAAGTCGGAAGAGAAACCATCGCTGGTGGATCTGTCGGCCATTTCGCTGCAGGTAGCCCAGTCGCTGAGCATCAGCGCAACGCTGTCTGAGACGGCTGTGCAGGCGGCACTGAACCGCATCCAGCAAAATGAACTGCATAAGGAGCTGACCGAAGGCGCCAGCTATGCACAGCGGATTCAGGTCGTGACTGACCGCGCCGCACTGGCTCGAGAGGCGATGGCCGCGCTGGAAGAGTTGCCACATGCCGAGGAAGAGGATTACCGCATCATCGTTCTAACATTGAGCTCCCGCTTGCGTCCTACTCTGGACGCTGTGTTGGCAGCCACGCCTGCTGATGTCTCCTTGTCAGAGGCTGATTTAATCCGGCTAGCAAGAGATGCTGCACATTGGGTCATCAGAGACTGTGCCCAAGAGTTGCGGGAGGCCATTTTTCAAGCGATCGCTGATCAAGCCAAAGAGGTGGACGCACAGCCCTTGCCCGACGTGATGATCTTCCCTCAAGACATTGCACTGGAAGGCTCAACTAAGAACATATACGGCGTACTACCGCCCTCAACAGAAGACGCGCAGGATGTTGAGACGGTGCTGTTCATCGACGAGCGCAACTGGTGGACCGATCAGATTTTCTCACTTGACGATGGCACCACCTTCAGCGTAGGGCGCTACGATGGCGCCGTCAAACTGAACTCGCTGGAGCAGGCGTTTGCCCGCGCACTAGATGAGGCGGAGTTTGTACATTGGTGGCATCGCAACCCTGACAAGAAGCCGTATTCCGTGCGCGTTGTACGTGCAGAGCACGAGCATTACTTCTACCCGGACTTCGTAGTGTGCGTGTCACATGAGGAAGGCGAGTTGCCAATACAGCGCTTGCTCGAAACGAAAGAGAGCACCAAGGACGCAGCCCGCAAGGCACAACATTTCCCATCAGCCTATGGAAAGGTGCTGTTTCTAACGCCTGATGGCAACCGCCTACGGTGGATCAACGACGACGGTAGTCTGGGGGATGTGGTCAAGCTGACAGAACTTCGCACGATCCAAGACAAGTTGAAGGATTCGCGGCCCATTTTGCGCTAAGGGTGACTCCTGATGGTTTGCTTGCAGCGCTTTAGCCAACCTCGCTGCAGGTTCGTTTTCCAGCAAAGTGAAGGCTAGGCTGGCGGTCCAGAAGCTGCGGGACTCTGGCCTGGCGCCGGCGGCGTCAGAGTCCGTCGCCGATGCGGTCGCGGTAGTACGGGTGGCCGTGCTCGAGCACCGCGGCCAGCTCGCGGAGCAGCTTGCGTTGTTCGCGTAAGACTTGGCGCCTTTGGCGCGAGGTGGTGGCGGCCTCTTCCCCCCGCCCTTCCCCGCTGAGCGGGGAAGGGGGCCGAACGATCGCGTTCGATCCTCGGGAGCAGGGGTGGAGAACCTTTCCCCT
>JBPOHP010000088.1:0-3769 GCA_052035445.1 Candidatus Magasanikiibacteriota bacterium | reverse complement strand
GGCAAGGAGACGTTCTACCAACTGAACTACTACCGCAGATGTGTTCGTGTGGTTGTCATTATACTACAGATTATTCCCCTGTCAAGCAAAAAATACGCTACCTTGACGAGCTTATGAAAATGATGTAGAATCGGGGCGTTAAAAACACCCAGGAGTTGAATATGCGACCGCTTTTGATGCTCTGCTTGCTCGCTGTGTCGTCGATTGTCTATGCGGAAGAGGGGATGCAACTTTCAGGAGTTGGGTTCCAGATTGAGCCACGGCTACGGATTGATGTCCGTGCGCCTTTCTATCGTGGCGATAATCATTTGGAGGCCAATGTGGTCAGTTCAGTCATCGGCGATTTGCTCGAGCCGAGCGACGGTTTTGCCGGAAAAGCGATCGTTGGTCTTGGGATCAGTGATCGGTATCTGCGTTTTTCGCTTCTGGCCGGGGGATATATGTCGAATGAGCTGGTTGTGTTGCCAGTGATTGGAGCCCGATTTGAGGGTCAACTACCTGGCCATACCCACATTTTCAGCGAAACGTTCGCCACGATCAACCGAGATATACCACTCGTTGACAGCCATCTTGATCTGCTCAAATGTGTCGGACATTCGTGTCGTATTGCTATCGGCGTGCAGGCTCTGGTCGTGGCAAACTTGGCTGATTCGGGGCGACGAGAAGCGATGGCCGGTCCTGATTTCGACATCAGGTTATTGGATGGATATTCTAGTCATGGTCGAAGAAAGCTCCTGATGAGCGTATCGCCGATGATTGGCGTTTGCGACCAGATCAAGCCGTGTTTTCGCTTGTTTGCCCAAGGCGTTTTGTCGTTCGATGGTCTCTAGCCGATGTTCGTGCGGGCCTCTCTAAAAGGGGGTCTTTTTTATTCAAGTTCTGGCTTAGAAAGCGTGAGCGGGTCGATTCTTTTTTCTGAACCGGTGATACGTACGACGTCTTTGTCGATCTTTCCTAGTTCTTTTGCGGCAAAATTGTAGCTATTTACCGTTGTTGAAAGATTGGCTCCGAGTTTTTTAAAGTACTCGTCGTAAGCTGCGATATGCCGCCCTAAATCAGCCACGCGTTCCCGAATTTCTTTCGCTGATTCTTCAATCGCAAGCGCGCGCAAACCTTGCATCACGGTTTGCAAATACGCCAAAAACGATGTCGGCGAAACAATAATCACTTTTTTATCACGAAACGCATACTCAATTAGTGCTTCAGTATTCACTTTGAGACTGCCAACTTTATTAATCAAAAGATCGTAATAAATTCCTTCGGACGGAATAAACATAAACGCAAAATCCATCGTACCTTCGGACGGTTTAATATATTTACTCGTCTCATCGATCCGTTTTTTTAAATCATTCTTAAAGGCGTCTTCAAATTCTTCGCGACGAACAGGATCACGTTCCTCAATCGCTCGATTATAATTTTCAAGACTGAACTTAGCATCAACTGGAATGATTTTATCTTTTACAAAGACGGCCGCGTCCACAATATCGCCATTGTTAAAACCATACTGCATCTGAAAACCACCTGGTGGCAAAACATTTTTGAGTACCGTTTCTAAATAATATTCTCCCAAAATACCGCGCTGTTTTGGATTTTTGAGAATATTTTCAAGACTCTGGAGCTGTTCGGCAAAACCAACGACTTGTTTGTTGGTCTCATCGATTTTGGCGAGCCGGTCGGTTACTTGGGTAATGATGGCCGCGCTTTGTCCAAATTGGACTTGAAGCGTTTTGCTGATACTCACCTGGTGATCAGACAATGCTTTGGTGGTGTCGGACATTTTTTGGTCCACTATTCGCTGAAGTTCTTGGAGCTGCTGTTGGAGAAGTAGTGCGTTCTCGTTGGTGTGATTGCGATTAATAAGCTCGCGCAATTTTTGGTAGATCACGATACTCAAAAAACTGACGATAATGAGGGGTAGGCCAAGAGCGAGAATGAGAAGTAATGAGGTAGGCATAAAAAATGAAAATAGCATCTCTACTATACACGTGGTTAGCGCGAATCGCCAGAATTTAAAATCCGCTTCCCGATATGTATCAGGAAGCGGAGTGGCAGCGGGCGATCTAGTGCGTGGTAAAAAAGCCAGCGCCATTGATTGTATCCACTTGGAGGAGTACTTCGGGGGCAACACCCCGGGGTGGATCGTTTAATTGCCGTATCTTGTGGGCAATAATCTTTGCTTCGTTTTTTGTGTTGATGAACGCCGGCTTGCCACCCACAAAGATGTGCTTGAAATTCGTGCCGTGTCCGTCGGTTAGTATCGCAAAGGGGTCGGGTTGGTATTTCCCATTTTTGCGAGCGTAGCGTTGAAACCCGACGGTGACGCGGAATGCCACATGGGGTAGGCGCCAGGCATGCTCGCAGCTTGTAGGTTTGTCTGCGGTCATGACGTAGCAGGCGCTGTATTTGCCTTCGTGTGTGCCGCCGTGGTCTGGGTCAGCACCACCATCAATGCAGCAGCGGCAGACGTAGTGCGGGGTAAAGCCCGTAGTGTGCAAAGCCTCTTGGGTCAGGTTGAGTGGGTCTGGGCGTACGTTTGGCAGACATCCACCATACAACATGAGAAAAAGTACTAGTGAGGCAGAACGCATGGAAACCTCCTTGGGTTACCTAGTGCGTACCATAGTTACGCACTCTTGTCAATGAGACGATGGAATAGTTACTTACGCTCGTAAAACTCGGGATAATTGCCGCTTACACCTCGATGTGGTAGTTTTTAAGTGTAGAGATTTTTTGCCCCCATAGTTCAATGGATAGAACAGTCCCGTCCTAAGGGAGAGATGTGCGTTCGATTCGTGCTGGGGGCACTCACGATGGCAATTCTTGTCAAAAAAAAGAGAATGGGGTATACCATCTCCATTATAGCGGGCCTATGGTTCAGTGGTAGAACATAGCATTCGCATTGCTGAGACGGCAGTTCGATTCTGCCTAGGTCCACAACAAAGAGGCTTATCATGTCCGACAACCGATTTGGGTTGCCTCGCTTGATGAGCCTCTTTGCGTTTAATTCATTCGGGGAAAAGGAGATGCCTATGATGGGACAACATCGTATTGTGTACACCGAACAACAGGTCACTGCCGCAATTGAGCGGATGGCTCGAGAAATAAGCGATTTTTACACCGACGAAGAAGTGACCTTGGTTGGTGTATTACACGGCGGTGCGTTTTTTCTGACCGCGCTCGCCACTGCGCTCGAACGCTGTGGGACGCTCAAAGCCTGTCATATTGATTTCGTCCGCGTTTCAAGCTATCGCGGTGGGCGAACTTCTGGGGCGCTCGAACTGACCGGTAAGCTCCACGAATCGGTGCGTGGAAAAAATGTGGTGATTGTCGATGATATCGGTGATACGCTCAACACCCTTGGTGCTTTGCGCGAGCATCTGTTAGGAGAGTTGCCGCGCACCCTCCAGATCGCAGTTCTCCTCGAAAAGCCTGACAAGCATGTGCGAACCGATGTGGCACTCGACTATGTCGGCCTATCCAAAACCGGCCTTGGGTTTGTTTACGGCTGTGGCATGGATTTGGACGGCGCTTTGCGTGGTTTGCCGTTTATTGCTGAAGTCAAAGAATAATCGTTGATAGGTTTAGTCAGCCCTCTTGGCGTGCAAGAGGGCTTTTTTGCGGCTATTTTATTGACGATAAAATTATTTTCTGGCAGCTTAGGTTCATCCTCAACGACTACAGGAGAGTACGTCATGCCTGAACTGCGCATAGTTGAACTACACTGCTACCCCGTGAAAACGTGCCGTGGTATTGATCGTGAAAAAGCCGA
>JBPOHP010000195.1:0-3666 GCA_052035445.1 Candidatus Magasanikiibacteriota bacterium | reverse complement strand
AGCTGCTTTTTTTGAGAATCTCATGGATAATAACCGTGTGTCTGCAGGAGTGTATATTTTTGTTGGACCGTCACATGTAGGTAAACGGACGTTTGCCAAAAAAATCGCTTCTCGGCTTATTGGTGTCGGGAGTAAGCAGCTTCTGTCTCACCCGGACTACATTTTCTTGGAGAGGAGTCGAGATGAAAAAACGGGTAAAAGAAAAAGAAATCTGTCGGTTGAACAAGCGCGCGATATCAAACGAAGATTGTTTGCGTCGTCCTGGAATAGTGGTTATCGTGCGGTAATCATCGATGATGTTGAGATGCTTACTGAAGAAGCCGCTAATGCCCTTTTAAAATTATTAGAAGAACCGCCACTTAAGACGATTTTTTTCCTCATAACAGAACATGAAGAAATCTTGTTGCCGACTATTCGTTCACGAGGTCAACTGTTTCGCTTTTCTCCCGTGTCTGATCAGGATATCGAACAAGCTTTATGTGAGCGCGGCTGCAGTAGCGAATATGCAAGTCAAATCACTCGAAATGCCCGCGGCACACCTGGACGGGCTATTGCCGAATTTTTAAATAGTTCGGTCGATGCGGTATCGATTGATCGTGTTATGCAGTTTTTAGAATGTCCGTTTTATGAGCAATCACGACTTATTGAAGAGTGGTTGGGTAAAACTGGTGATACCGGACTCGATACTGATGGGCTTGATGAAATGCTTGAATCGTGGACGCTATTTTTTTACGCTCACAGGCTGATGGAAACTGACTATCATAATAAAATTATTCTTCTCAATAGGTGTCGAGAGATAGAGAGCGCTCGATCCCTTGTGCGACAAAATACCCATCCCCGAGCAGTCCTTGAGGCTTTAGCGCTCCGCTTGATATAATATTGGCTATATGAAAAAGTAAGTTGCCTAAGTCATTTTTTATTGATATAATGAAGAAAAATTTTTTGTTATTCATATTTTGTGCTCTATGAGCCCGTTTTCATTCAAAGCACTATCTGTTAGCTTGGTGGCACTCGTGCTTTTTGCAGGTGCTGGCTGTGCTCAACCAGGCGCTCCGACAGCGCCAGCAGTCGGCCCAACAGGAATGTTTCGTTCTGACGATAATGGTGAAAAATGGCGTGAAATCAACTCATTGCCTACAGCAAAAAGCATTCAGAGTTTAAACAAATTAAAAATCTATCGTACGTTTAACGATCCAAGTGATCCAGATGCTTTGTATGTATCAACTCGTGGCCAAGGTCTTTACTATACTTACGACTTAGGCGAAACTTGGCGTACGGCTGAGGCTCTCAAGAATAAATTTATTTATAGTGTCGCGGTTAATTTTAAAGATAAATGTACTATTTATACGACCGATGGTACATCGATTTTCAAAACAACTGATTGTACGCGCACATGGAAAACTGTATATACACACCAAATCTCCACCGATCATATTGTTTCAGTAGCTATTGATTACGGAAATCCAGAATTACTTTATGCGCTGACACGAGCTGGGACAGTTTTGGTTAGTACAGATGGATCTGATAGTTGGCAGACCGTTAAAAGACTTCCGTTTGAGGTTGAGAATCTAACCAGCGATCCGCTTGTACCGCGTCGTATCTATGTTGCGGGATATGAACAAGGTTTAGTTCGGTCAGATGATGCTGGTGTCACCTGGAAAGATTTGCGCAAGCCTCTTGAAAAATATACGGATGCGAAAAAATTCTTTCGACTTGTTGCACACCCTTCAAAAAAAGACACGTTGTTCTGGGTTTCAAAGTACGGTATTTTACGCTCAAATGATGCTGGGGTTACGTGGCAAGAGCTGTCTCTTATTACAGCACCTGGTTCGGTAAATATCTACGCTTTTGGGGTGGATCCCACCAACGATGCAAACCTAGTTTTTACAGGCACTACTCTGGGAGAAAATAACCAACCAGTACGTTCTACCTTCTACAGGTCGACTGACGGCGGTAAAAGTTGGGTGACAAAGAAATTACCCACTAACACCATTCCTATTTCGATGTACGTGCATCCGTCAGGCAACGGGACGATGCTTATGGGTTTTACGTTACCGGATTAGTTTAGAAGGAGGCTAGCTATTTAGTATGAATCTTTACGAACACAAACAACAGTTTAACGCTGTAATTGATTTCTTAAAAACAGATATTGCTACACTGCGCACGGGCCGGGCTTCTACCGCCATGTTGGATATGATTGCTGTAGAGGCGTATGGTTCACGACAGCCAGTAAAAGGAGTTGCCTCTATTTCGGTTTCTGATGCTAAAACTATCGTGCTTGAGCCATGGGATAAGAGTCTTATGGGTGCGGTTGAAAAAGGGGTGCGTGACTCCGGTCTTGGTATTAACCCAATTAATGATGGCAAGGTGATCCGATTGATTTTGCCAGAACTGACTTCAGAACGTCGCCAAGAGTTGGTCAAAGTATTGCATCAAAAATTGGAACATGCTCGCATCTCAATTCGTAAAGTCCGTGAAGAAGTACGTGAAAAAATTAACCAAGAAGAAAAAAATAAAACCATTGGTGAGGATGAAAAGTTTAAACTTCAAGAAGATCTTGAAAAAATAGTGAAGGAATTTAATGAAGAAATCCGAAAGATTGGTGAATCAAAAGAAAAAGAAATTACCACGGTATAACGTGCGTACTAAGACTAAGGAGGGTAGTTACTAAGAGAAGAAAAAGAATACTACCTAGTATATGTATATCTTTCTGTTTATGGTGGCACTCGTTGCCGCTGGAAGCGCGCTTATTGGTGGTTATATCTATTTAGCTCGTGAGCGGCAGATGTAAGTCGTGATTCAAAAAATAAGCCCCGAATGTTCGGGGCTTATTTTTTTGTACAACAAAAAACCACCCTCTACCGAGATGGAGCAGTGTACTGCTCATCCTCGGTAGCGCGAGGGTGGTTCTTGGGTTGTGTGTCTCGCGCTGGTGAAGGCTCTGCCTCTAGACGAGACCGAACCGGGTTGCAATTGCGATAGGGATTCCTACAGCGTACAGCGCGAGATGTGACAGCATGGCACGTTCTCCTTTCTATTCTTACGTGCGACTTAGATTTAGTATACCACAAAAAATGAATATTGTCAAGATTAAATCGAAAATAGTCAATCAGATAATATTTGGCTCATTTTAGCGTCAAAAGGTGTTGGCAGAGCACTCGATTACGTGATAGTTTTTGTATGTTTTGAGATGCTTTCTTAAGAAAGAGCTATCAATTCTGTGTCGTTTGTCAAGAAAAAACACCCGTACATAGAAGATCACGTGGTTCGTTTCGATTGTGGTGCAGAATAGTTGCCAAAAGCCTGTTTTTTGCTTATTCTTGGAGAGTCCTACTGTTTAGGTGGTAGGAATCTGATTATTTGTTTAGTTTTGTATGCCGAGTGAAAATAACCTCATGGAAACAATCATTGGTTTGTGTAAACGACGCGGTTTTATTTACCCCGGGAGCGAGCTCTACGGTGGGATGGCCAACAGCTGGGATTACGGCCCGTTAGGCGTCGAGCTTAAAAATAACATCAAAAAAGCCTGGTGGAAGATGTTTGTACAAGAACGCGGTGATATGGTGGGGCTTGATGCAGCTCTCGTTATGAACCCCAAAGTCTGGGAAGCGAGCGGGCACTTGGCAACGTTCACCGATCCACTCGATGAGTGTAAAGAATGTCACG
>JBPOHP010000026.1:0-2608 GCA_052035445.1 Candidatus Magasanikiibacteriota bacterium | reverse complement strand
ATGGACCGCATCCTGTTCCGCAAGCCGACGGTGTTCGTCGGCACCTGTACGCCGCCGGACCGCCACGGGTATGTCTCGTTGGCATTATCCGTGGTGTATGAGCGCGAACTGATGGAGGCAGCGGATCTGGTGATCCTCGAGATCAACGACCAGATGCCCTACACCTGGGGCGATACCGTGATCCACCTCGACCAGGTCGATTGCCTGATCGAGCATTCGGCGCCCCCCTTCGAACTGCCGGTACCGGAAACCGAGGCGCGCGACCACCTGATCGGCGGCTTCATCGCCGAACGGATCGAGGACGGCTCGACGATCCAGCTCGGCATCGGCGGCATCCCCAACGCCGTCGCCGGCGAGTTGATGCGCAGGAAGGATCTGGCAATCCATACCGAGATGCTGACCGACGGCATGGTGGACCTGTTCGAGGCCGGAGTCGTCAGCCGCGCCCCGCGCAGCATCGACACGGGCATGCTGCGCGGGAAGATGGTAGCGGCCTTTGCCCTTGGCACACGCCGCCTCTACGATTTCCTCGATCGCAATCCCGGGCTGGTCCTGATGCGCGGCGCCTGGGTGAACAATCCCTGGGTCATCGCCCACAACCGTCGCCAGGTCTCGATCAATACGACGCTGGAGGTCGACCTGACCGGGCAAGTCTGCTCCGAATCGATCGGCTATCGGCAGTACTCGGGTACCGGTGGCCAGTCCGACACGGCGATCGGCGCCCAGATGGCGGAGGAGGGCAAGTCGTTCATTGCACTGTATTCGACCGCCGAGGCGAAGCAGGCCGACGGTACGCGCAAGACGATCTCGAAGATCGTGCCGACCCTGACGCCCGGGGCCGCGGTCACGCTGCACCGGTCGAACGTCGATTTCGTGGTCACCGAGTACGGCGCCGTGCGCTTGCGCGGCGCGCCGGTGAACGAACGGGCGCGACGCCTTATCTCGATCGCCCATCCGGATTTTCGCGCCGGCCTGCAGGAGCAGGCCGAGCGGATGGGTTTCCTTTAGGCGGGCGCGATGAGGCTGGTGCGTCTCGAGGCAGTGTCGCCCGGCGTGATGCGACTCACGCTGGACCGGCCGGGAATGCACAACGCGCTGGTGCCGGAGCTGCTCGACGATCTGCTCGGCGCATTGCGGGAACTCGCGCGCGATCCTGGATGCGCCGCCGTGGTCATCGCCGCCAACGGCCCGGCATTTTCCATCGGTGGCGACATGCGGCGCTTCCGGCGAGAGCGCGACGGCGACCTGCATGGCTACTCAGCGGCCTTGGTCGGCAAGCTGAACCAGGCGATCCTGGCGATCATCGACCTGCCGCAGCCAGTGGTCGCGGCGGTACATGGCGTCATTACGGGAGGGTCGATCGGCCTGGCCCTGGCGGCGGATCTCGTCTTTCTTGCGCCGCAGGCACTGTTCAAGGCGCACTACGTCAGTGCCGGCTTCGCCCCGGATGGTGGCTGGACGGCTCTGGCCGCGCGGCTTGCCGGACCGCGCCGGATCGCCTCGGCCCTGCTGCTGAACGCGACGATACGTGCCGACGAGGCGGTCGGATGGGGATTGGCGAACGCCGTGGTGCCGGCGGATGAACTGCTGCCGTCGGCCATCGCCGCGGCGACCCGCGTCGCCGGCTACCCGGGCGGCACCCTGACCGCCGCCCGGTCGCTGCTGCGTAGGGATCGCGCCGCGATCGCCGTCGACCTCGAGGCCGAACGACGGAAGTTCCTCGAACTCATCGACACGCCGGCGGCGCAAAACGGCATCGACGACTTCCTCCGTCGCTTCCCGGCGTATCCCGATTCACCCGATTGACAGGAGCACGACATGCAAGTCCCGGACTATCTGGCTCGCCATGCCCGGCAATTTCCCGACAAGACCGCCCTGGTTGACCTGCACAGCGGGCGCAGGGTGAGCTATGGAATGCTCGACGAACGCGCCGGGCGGTTCGCCGAGTTCATGCGCGATCATTGGGGTATCCGGCCCGGTGACCGCGTCGCGGTGCTTGCCCACAGCTCCAGCGACTACGTCGAGATGCTGTATGGTTGCGGCAAGCTTGGCGCAGTGATGATCTGCATGAACTGGCGCCTGTCGGTTGACGAGCACACCGGCGTACTCGCGGATGCCCAACCGGCGGCGCTGGTCTGGGGCGAGGAGTTCGATGCCGCCGGTACCGCGCTTGCCGACGCCTTCGCGCTGCGCAACCGCATGGTCGTCGGCGCGCCGCACGACGGCGTGGCCGGCTACGAGGCGGCGCTGGCCGAATCGTCCGGTGCCGCGGTGGCGATGCCGTGGCGGGCCCACGACGACGTCTGGTATCTGCTGTACACGGCGGGCAGCACCGGCAAACCCAAGGGGGTTCCCCAGACCTGGGGCATGAACGTCACCAATACCCTGAACAACACCATCCACGCTGGCTTGCGGCGCGAGGACGTGATGCTCTCGGTGCTGCCCTATTTCCATACCGGCGGCCTCAATCTCTACATGAACTGCCTGCTGATGCTGGGCGGAACGACGCTGATCATGCGCCAGTTCGATGTCGACAAGACCCTGGACCTGCTCGAGAAGGAAGCCACGGTGATGTTCGGTGTGCCGGCGATCTACCTGTTCCTGAGCC
>JBPOHP010000041.1:0-6309 GCA_052035445.1 Candidatus Magasanikiibacteriota bacterium | reverse complement strand
GTCAGCACCAGTTATTCCTGGAACATCTCTTGAAACTCTCAAAGAGCTTCTAGAAAAAAATATCCGCTGGTCGCAGGTCATTTATGAGCAAAATAAAAAAATGCAGCGTCATATTTTTTTGGGCTCGATTTTCACGTGGTTAAAAGTTATCATTACAGTTTTATTAATTGTCCTTGCTGTATTTTACGCTTCATCATGGTATCGCTCTTTGCAAAAAAAATATCCTCTTTTTTTTGGTTCAGCTTACAGACAGGCAACTACTTCAACCCCAAATTCGTCTACTGACGAATTTTTGAAACTTTTGCCGCTAAATGAGGTACAGCGTGAGCAGTTGAAGACGCTTTTAAAGTAATTTTTTAAAGGAGAGGCTATGAAACTTCCGTTTACCAAACTTGGTGCAACTATTGGACCAGCATGTGAGTCAGTGGAAATGATTAGTAAGTTGATCAGCGCAGGAATGTCGTTTGCGCGGCTCAATTTTTCACACGGTGATTACGAGGCCGATTCGCGACTGATACACAATATCAGAGAAGCATCCAAACAGAATGGTGTATTTGTGGCAGTACTGCAGGATTTGCAAGGGCCAAAATTACGACTGGGGAATATGCCTGCCGCAGGATTGTTGGTTAATAAAGGTGAAACATTGATACTCTCCACAACGTTGCATGATTACGCGGGAAAAGAAATTCCACTGCCGTTTTCGCAACTCGAGAAATCGCTGCATGCCGGTGAGCGTTTGTTGATTGATGACGGTTTGGTTGAGCTGTCAGTTACCGATATTAAACCTGGACTTATCACCGCAATGGTTGTTGTGGCGGGCACACTCAAATCACATAAAGGGCTTAATTTTCCGGATAGCACGCTCATGGCGATTCCTGCACTTAGTCAAAAAGATAAAGATGATGTTAAGTTTGGTATTGGCGCTGGGGTAGATATCGTATCGCTTTCGTTTGTAAAACGGGCACAGGATGTAACTGAGTTAAAGCTATTGATTTCTAAGGTTCAAGAAGAATTGAAATTACCTAAACGAGCCGTGCCGGTAGTGGCCAAAATCGAGCGTCCAGAGGCACTCGCCAATTTAGAAGAAATCGTTCAGGTAGCAGACATCATTATGGTTGCTCGTGGAGATTTGGGGCTTGAAACAGCAATCTCTAGTTTGCCGGTTGAACAAAAAACCATCATTGCCGCTGCACGACGAGCGGCCAAGCCGGTGATTGTGGCGACGCAACTTTTGTATACGATGGAACATAATCCACGACCGACGCGAGCAGAAGTCTCTGATGTGGCCAATGCGGTGGTTGATCATGCTGATGGGCTTTTGTTGACCAATGAGACGGCGATGGGGGAGTATCCGGTGCAGTCTGTGGAAATGATGCGTGATACTGTTTATGCCATGGAACAGTCGACGTTTGATGATCATCTGCGGCCAGAAGAAGCACTCTCAATTTTTTCGGTGCAAGAAGTTTTGAGTAAAGTTTCGGATACACTCGCAAGTGAGACCAAAGCGCGTCTGGTTCTCGCATATTCAAAATCTGGTGAGTTGGCTCGGTTTTTGAGCCATCACCGCTTGCCAGTGCCCGTCGTGGTTGGTTCCGCGAATCAGTTTGTGCGGGCGCATAGTGCTGTTATCTGGGGTCTCGAAACACTCGTGGTTGATGAGCCAAAACATTTTGAGGATTTTGTAACGACCGCCGTTAAAAAATTAACAACCGCAAAACGTTTAAAAAAAGGCGATCGGATCGTCGTGGTTTCGGCTGAAAAGTTCGGTGACGAAGTGGCGACCTTAGTTGAAATGCGTGAAATTTAAAAAACAGGCCATCTTTATGGCCTGTTTTTTCATTAACCATCTAAACCACCGGCGTCAGCCGGTGTGTGCGTTTAAAAGCGTAGCTCCCGGTACGCGGAACCACGAGAGTATACTAAAATCACCCCAATCAGAAAGGAGGTGATTTTAATATGACGAGCATTAAAGCGAAATGCTATCAGCTCGAACATTGTACCTACGACTGTTCTTACCACATTGTCTGGACCCCCAGATATCGCGGTAAAGTACTCGTAGACACTTACATTAAACAAGAGCTGAAAAGGATGTTCAAGAACATCGCCAATTGGAAAGGACTAACTATCCTCGCCTGGCACATCGGCGACGAACATATCCATCTCTTCGTCAGAATTCCGCCTAAATACTCCGCGTCTTACATTATCCAATTGCTCAAAGGAAAAACTTCAGGCTGGATCAAAAAGAAAACAAAGAAATTCCCCAAAGGAGCACTCTGGGGAAGAGGATATTTCGTCTCAACAGTAGGAGTTAACGAACACGCTGTTAAGAACTACGTAGAAGACCAGAGCCACCATCAAGTGACTCTCGAACAACCAAAGCTTCCGCTGGCGTAGCCAGCAAGCCAGAAACCGCCGGCGAGAGCCGGCGGTTTTCATTTAATTTCCGGTTCCAGTTTTACGAATTTTTACATAGGGAATTGGTTCGCCTGAGGTATTGTTAGCTGGCTGAATTTTTGGTTTTATTGCAGCTCGATTGACTGCCAAATCAACTAGCTTACCCAAACCTAATTCGTCATCGACTTCATCGAGCAGCCCTTTTCTTTCGAGAAAGGGTGTTTCGTTTTTAGCTTTTGTGTGGTCGATTCTTTTGTTGATCCCTCGTATGTGTTGTTCGCTTGCGTGAATAGCTGGATGTGCCCCCTTCATAATATGTTTTTATGTGAATAAAGGATATTTCTTGGTAAGAACTAGTATGTGTTCACGTATGTTGGTTAGGTGCGCATTATCTGTTTGATGGCAAATTGCTTCATCAATCCACCCGGCAATCAATCGCATCTCATTTTCTTTCATCCCGCGCGTGGTAAGTGCGGGGGTACCAAGCCGAATACCCGAAGGGTCCATCGGCGAACGCGGGTCGTTCGGAACCATGTTTTTGTTGACGGTAATACCAGCACTATCCAGCGCTATTTGAGCTTCTTTTCCACTTACTTTTTTGTTGGTGAGATCAATCAATAGCAAGTGATTGTCAGTACCGCCAAAACACAGGGTATAATCGCGTTTTCTGAGCTCTTCTTCGAGTACTTTGGCATTCTTTTTAATCTGCTGCACGTACGTTGTAAATTCCGGCTCGAGCGCTTCCTTGAACGCAACCGCTTTAGCGGCAATAACATTTTCATGAGGGCCGCCTTGGAGACCGGGGAAGACTGCTTTATCAATATCTTTAGCAAATGTTGCTTTACACATAATCATGCCGCCGCGTGGGCCACGGAGTGTCTTGTGGGTCGTGGTGGTGACTATGTCAAAGAGGGGAACGGGATTGTTCATAGCGCCGCCAGCAATGAGGCCGGCAATGTGGGCAATATCGGCCATAGTGAGCGCACCAACTTCATCGGCAATTTTTTTGATGGCAGCGTAATCAATTTCTCGCGAGTAGGCTGAATAGCCAGCCAAAATTATTTTTGGCTTATGCTCAAGCGCCATGGCCCGGAGATTGTCGAGATCGATGCGACCGTCAGCAGTGGTTTGGTAGCGGACAAAGTTAAAAATTTTGGCCATGAACGTGACCGGATGGCCATGGGTGAGGTGACCGCCGTGAGCCAAGTCCATGCCAAGCACGGTGTCGCCAGGTTTAAGTAAGGCGCTGTAGACGGCAATATTGGCCGGCGCACCGGAGAGTGGTTGGACATTGACATGTTCAGCACCAAAAAGCTGTTTGGCGCGGTTGATTGCCAACCCTTCGATAACGTCGATAAATTCACAACCGCCGTAATAGCGTTTGCCAATGTAACCCTCAGCGTACTTGTTGGTAGCGATTGAGCCGAGCGCTTCGAGCACTGCTGGTGAAACGAAGTTTTCAGACGGGATCATTTCAAGGCCGTTTAATTCGCGCTGTTTTTCGTGTTCGAGCGCCTCAAACAGCGCGGGGTCGTAGGTGGAAAGTGGGGTAGGCATATTTGGACCGGTAGTTGAAAAATTATACATCTATCTACAATATCATACCTGGTTCTTGAAAGACATTTTTTAAAATTATACCCACCATATTCTTGACATTATTGTAAAAAAATGATAGGGTCGGTTCTACGTGGTAACGGAATTTTTCTGTTATTGCGTTAGTTTTTTCTAGGAGGAAACGATGAAGTCGCGTTGTGGTTTTTTGTTGTTGGGGGTGATGAGTCTTGTAGGCTGCTACCGCGCGGAGATCTGTAAGGATGTCACGATCCCGGCGCATATGGTGCAAAGCACACCGGCAGTGCACCTTATTGCCCACCCCGCCATTCCAGAGATTATTCCGGGAGGCCAGACTGCTTCAGTGCGGGCGGTGTGGATTCCCGAACATGTTCAGAGACAGTGTAGGCATGAATGGCGCCTGGGTGAGGCTCCTTCGCTGGCAGCACAAAGCACTGATCCCGCATCACCGACAACGGAGCAATCCGGTAACGAACAAGACGGTAGTCAGCCAGCACCTGCCCCTTCACAGTCACCGCCCGGTGGCGAAGAAGCATCGCTTCAGAGTTTGCCGCCACAGTAACGTCCGCACAGCTAGTGGGGTGTTTCACAGTTCATATATGACCGCAGTTTAACTGCGGTTTTTGAATAACATTTTTTTGGTGATCTTAATTTCTTTAGCGGTGGTGCGAAATGGTCCGTGCAACAAAACACGCCCGAAGGCGCGTGAGATAAGGCTGGTGCCGAAGTTAGGTGGCGCGTTTGCGGCGGCGCATGAGGAATGCGCAGCAAGTCGCGAATGCACCGACGTATAAAGATGTGGTTGCGCTAAATGGGTGTGGGGTGATCGAACAGGAACCATCGGACAATAATCCAGGGTTTTTTGGTCCCTTTGTTTCACCATCTTGCTCAGACGACGTGCCGCCATCAGGTTGTCGAGACGAAGTCTCTGTTGCGAACGTGGGGGTGCTGGCGAAAAGAGCAAGACTGAAAGCGAGACAGGAGGTCATTTTCATCTGGGTTCTCACTGGTTATGCTCGAGAGTGAGCATGTGTGTATTTTACAAATCTTGCGATCCGTCTGTCAAACGTTTCACCATATATGTTTTTTCGAGTTCGTACCCCCATTTACGGTAGTAGTCACGCACGCCGACGCCAGAAATAACGGCGAGTGTTGAAACGTGGTGGGTACGACAGATTTCTTCTGCTTTTTTTACGAGTTTGTGGCCAAGCCCCTTGTGTTGGCTCTCGTCGATGTTGCGGGTGCCGAGTTCGAGTAGTTTGCCGTAGGTGTGGAGTTCGCGGATAAATGCTGGATAGTGAATTTTTTTTGGTTGTTGAGAAGGGTTTTTATCAAGAATACGTAAACGACAAAACGCAAAGACGACCTGGCGGTCTTTGTCTTCAAAACTCAAAAAATATTCAGTTCCACCATGCGTTGTGTATTCGTCGACGTAGAGCACGGGCGTTGGATCGGCAATAGTTTTGGGATCAACATGACCAACTTCTCGACATCGTAGACATTGGCACAGTATACCGTCACGCTTCATTTCGTCTTCTACTACTTGGCGCAGGTTGGTAACCTTATTGCCTTCTTCGATGTAATGGCTTGGGATATCGCGAATCAGACGTGAGACTCGGGTATAGCGGGGGAGGAGGCGCTGGCCTTCTTTCAGAATTCGAATGAGATCGGTGGTGGAATAGGCTTTATACTTTCCTTCTAAAAACCAGTCGTAGAGCTCAGAATTTTTAACCACGCTGCAAGGATAGAGCTTAATCATGTCAGGTTTAAAACCCGGATCATCAAAGGTTTTCTTGATCATCATGAGATCTCGCTCGGGCGTGCTGCCCGGCAACTGAGGCATAAGGTGGACATCGGCTTTGAAACCGTAGTTACGCAGGAGTTCTAGTGCACCTTTGGCTTCAGCAGCAGTATGACCACGTTTAATAAGGGTTAAAATATCGTCATCAGTGTGCTGTAACCCAATTTCAAGCCTCGTTGCGCCCAGCTCACGCATGATCCAAATCGTGTGGTCGTTGATACAGTCGGGTCTCGTTTCGAGGGTGAGCCCGATTATACGATGAGCAGCTGTTTCGTTGATTGATTGTTGGCGCAGCAGTTCGGCGCGCAGCTCGGGGAGGGGAGAGTGTTCGGTGAGCGCTTTTGACTCTGGTACTTCAGATTTCGGTAAATCTAATTCGTTGCAGGCTTGAAACGAGCGCACGATAAACCAATACTGGTAGCCGAGCGGGTATGAGTTCCAGGTACCGCCCTTAATAATATATTCGATCTTGTCGGTAGGATGCCCGTTGTTTTGGAGTGCTTCAATGCGGCGTGCCATTTGTTCGTACGGATCAAACTGAA
>JBPOHP010000052.1:0-4659 GCA_052035445.1 Candidatus Magasanikiibacteriota bacterium | reverse complement strand
GGTGCTGAATATTATGGGTATTCAAGCGGTCTCAAAGTGCCGGATTTTATCCTCGATAAAATGCATGAGCTTGGACTGCCTCATTCCGAAACTATGGCCATCATCGAGCGCGATCATGGCAAATTGCCCAACGACACCTGGGGAACATATTCGGGTGGTTTGATTGCGCGCACGATAAGCCTGGAAGAATCTCTTCGCAACGCCCTCATTCAAGTGGTTGCCTCTGAACATAGTTTTTATAAAAAATAGTATGTTCACGATTGTAGATTTTTTGCAAACAAAAGACGTTGAATGTGAGCCCGTCAGAATCGATGAGTTGACGAATAAACGGTTTACGTTTTTTAAAGATCCCGATGGGTTGCCGCTTGAGATGTATGAAATATAAAAACAGGCTTTCGAAGCCTGTTTTTCATTTCTCGGGTAAGCAGCTTACACGGATATCGGTCTCTTGGATCATTTCGCTGTTTGGGTACACTTTAAACAGCCTGTCGCTGTGAACCATTCCATCAGGTGTTGGGAAAACGGTAAAGTTTTTCCCGATTATCGTGTAGTAGATGCGTGTTCGCGTGGGTGGGCACGAGAAATGATGCGGTGGATCATTCTGACACCAGAACGTAAGCGTGGTCGGGTCAAGGCTGCTTGCCTGTCGTTCAAGGTAGATGAAATAAAAAGGGCCGTTGAGTCCGGTGCGAGTTAGCTCGCACGAGAACTCTCCTTCTGGAGTTGGGTGACCAACGAGTTGGTTGCGTTGCTCTTGAGACGTGTGGCCGCAGGCTCCAAGCGCGGTGACAGCTAGGGCGAATCCGATCAAATTCTGGTAGAGTGGGGACATTTCTTCTCCTACACAAGGGTTCAGTAGTAATGTAGCACAGTCGGTAGTTAAAAATAAAAAGGACTACACAAGGTCCTTTAGTTTGGTAGACGCTGCTGTTCAGCAGATTTTTGATTGCAAGCGACGTGCGCCCGGGTCTTTACCCCTTCTTGTGGGTATACGGTAAACAGCGGTTCCGGATCAGAGGTTAAAAAAGGCCCGAGCGAGAAAGTGTTTCCAAAATCAAAGAACAGACGATACTGGTTGGCCGGGCAGGTAAACCGCCAAACACCGTTGGCGCAGGTCACAATCATACTTACTGGATTCTCTTGCGACGGTCTGCGTTCTTGGTAGGTCAGATGAGGCTTCTTGGTGCCCGCGGTAGTGCTAAAAACGCACGAGAAACTCCCTCGATCTTCTGTGCTTCCGGGTGGAAGGATCTCAACGCCGGTTTCAGGTTGTCGGTCAGGCGCTACGGGAACTGAGCAATCTACCAAGGTTGTGACTAAAAGGAATGCTGAAATCTTTTGTGCTATCATGGGATGCCTCCGTAGTACGAGTATACTCTCTTAGACAAAAAATTAAAATCAACCCTGGCGGTCTTTTTTTGCACAAAAATTGTTTTCCGTCCAAAAAAATTGATGTCAGTGTGGGTGAGTAGACTCTACTCGATGGTGTTTACCATGATATACGCCTCAATTTTTTTTTGGAATCTGGTGGTAAAGTTGATCCGTAGGCGTATCGCTTTTTGGATCTGAAGGAGCTGCTTCTTCAGTGGTTACTGGTGTTAATTTCTTTTTAACATGGGGTGATTGCTTCATAACTGGTTTGTGGATTACATAACTCACGACACCCCAAATAGTGCATTTAAGATCGGGAGTAATAAGCTGGTCTTGTTCATGAAGATGTTCTGCTGCTAAGTAGAGCTGTTTATTTTTTATTTTTATAAATGAAGTAAAAAATGATTCTTGCATGCTACCAACTATCAGGTTCCCATCAAGCACTTCTAATGTTTGGTCAACAATCAGCAAATCACCCGGATTAATCCCTAAATGCGATGAGCTTTCTCCAGAAATTTTTACAAAAAAGGTGCTGGAAGGATGGCTGATGAGGTACCCGTTAAGATCAAGACGTTCCTCTCGAGCTTTTTCTGAAAGGTCAAGTCCGCCATCATCGACTGGTAATTCCTGTAGAGATGCAAGTGGTGGATAATAAACAGGTAAACGACGAGTAATTTTTTGCTCTGGTCGAAAAAAATGTTTAACGATTATTTTGGATGCTGCCATCATAAATGCGCTTATTTTAGCTTAAATCAGCACCCCCCTTAATTTTTTATACCTCATCACTATAGAGGACGTACTATAGTGTGTCAACTAGCAAGGGGAAGAAAAAAACAGTATTATCCACTTGTCAAACAAACCAAAAACAAGTACTATCGGGGTGATTTATTGCAGTTTTTAAGGCTTTTTAATGTTTTCTAGGTATGAAAAGCATGAATAAAAGTGCGGGCTCTTCTTCGAGTGTTTCTGGTCGTACGCTACGCAAAAATATAACGCTTCTGGGTGTTTTGCTCGTAGCTTGTGGTGTGATTATTTTCCCGAGCACCCTTAATAAGGGCATACGTTCGATTAATTCGGCTACTAATATTGGCATACCGTTGATTCCAGACAAATCTTTCAATTTCGGTCTTGATTTGCAAGGTGGTGCACACTTAGTTTATGCAACCAAAACCGATGATGTGCCTGAGGCAGACAAAGCTCGGGCAGTTGAAGGTGTTCGAGATGTTATCGAACGACGAGTTCGCGGTGGTTTAGGTGTCTCAGAGCCATTAGTTCAGACAACTAGACAGGGCAATCAATATCGTCTTATTGTTGAGTTACCAGGCGTAACGGATGTGAATAAGGCCACAGACCTTATTCGTAAAACTCCCATCCTCGAGTTCAAAGAAGCAAACACTGAACCACAACGCGCTTTGACTAAAGAAGAGCAAAAACAACTGACTGATTTTAATGTAGATGCGCAAAAACGTGCTAAATCTGCTTTGAATGCCGTAGTTAAAGGAATGAATTTTGCAGAAGCTGTAACAAAGTTTTCAGAAGATGCGGTGACCAAAACTCAAGGTGGTGACCTGGGCTTTGTTTCGTCTACGCAGCCAGAAATAAGCGCGTGGGCAGCTCAACGCAAAGACGGGGAAGTTGGAAGAGAATTAGTGGTTTCGAACGAAGGGTATAATATCGTTAAACGTTTGGCAGAACGGCCGGGTCAAGAAGTTGCCTCAGCGGCGCATTTACTTATTTGTTTTAAAGGTGCAGAGCGTTGTGATGTTACTACTTCGACCCCAACTCGTGAGGAGGCATTGAAAAAAATTGAAGAGATTCGCAAGCAAGCTACGCCAAAAAACTTTGGTGAGTTTGTAAAAAAATATTCGACAGAACCGGGTGCTGCCGACCGTGAAGGTGATCTTGGGTTTTTTCCGCGCGGTGTAATGGTGAAACCGTTTGAGGACACTGTGTGGAATATGGCTACTGGGTCAATTTCGAGTGTGGTTGAAACACCGTTTGGTTTTCATCTTATTTATAAAAAAGATCAAGGTGTAGAAAAAGAGTACCAAATTGCTCGTATTCTTATAAAAACTAAGGTATCTACTGATATTGTCCCACCGCAAGATCAGTGGAAAACAACTGGTTTATCGGGAAAACAACTTAAACGTGCGGAAGTTATTCAAGATCCTCGTTCTGGAACTGTGCAGGTTAGCTTAAATTTCAACGAAGAAGGAACTCAGTTGTTTTCAGATATTACAACACGTAATATTGGTAAATCTGTTGGAATTTTTTTAGATGGTGAACCTATTAGTATTCCGAGCGTAAACGAACCCATACTCAGTGGTAGTGCTGTTATTAGTGGTAGATTCACCCTACTTGAAGCTCAAAAATTGGCTCAAAATCTTAATCTAGGCGCTCTACCAATTCCTGTGCAGTTGGTGAGTCAGAAAAATGTCGATGCTACACTCGGAGCCGATTCTTTGCAGCGAAGTTTTGTAGCCGGTATGTACGGCCTTCTAGCAATCATTATTTTCATGATTCTCTATTATCGTTTGCCTGGTTTGTTGTCGGTGTTTTCATTGTTATTCTATGGAATATTAAGCCTTGCGCTGTTTAAAATGCTTGGGGTAACACTAACTCTCTCAGGTATTGCTGGTTTTATTCTTTCCATAGGCATGGCAGTAGATGCCAATATCTTGGTATTTGAGCGCCTCAAAGAAGAGTTGCAAGCAGGGAAAACACTTCGTTCAGCAACCGAAGAATCATTTGTTCGTTCTTGGCCGTCTATTCGCGATGGACATGTTACCGCGCTTATTAGCTGTGTGTTCCTTATGTGGTTTGGTAGTGGTTTTGTGCAAGGTTTTGCGGTAATTTTGGCACTTGGCACGGTGATTAACCTCTTTACCGCCATTTCAATCACGCGAACAATTATGCGTGTGGTATTTGGCCGCTTACCGGATCAAGCATCCATACTTTTTCTTGGCTATCGTAAAAAATCCTAATTACTGAATTATGCATTTTCCATTTATAAAGTACTACAAATTATGGCTTTCGATCGCTGCAACAACTGTAGTGGTGTGTGCCATAAGTTTGGCAGTGTTTGGGTTGAAACCCGGTATTGATTTTACTGGTGGTACCATGATCGAATTTTCTTTTAGTAAAGATCGACCAACGCCTGATGAAATTGAGGTATTATACCAAGCGGTAGTTCCAGACAGTGAAGTTTTTGTTCAAAAAACGGGCGATCGCAATCTTATTGTTCGGAGTTCATTTTTGAACGAAGATCAACATAAACAGATTCTGGAA
>JBPOHP010000149.1:0-2211 GCA_052035445.1 Candidatus Magasanikiibacteriota bacterium | reverse complement strand
AGGCATGGTCTATATCGACCCAGCGGCCAAGGCGCTCGATCACCGTGCGCCATTCGTCCACGTACCCCAAAACCCGTTCGCGGCACAGTGAGTTGAACCGAGCGATGCCGACATTATCGAGCAAATCTTTTTTATTGTTGATACCGAGTTCTTTCTCGACAATGTTCTCGATCGGGAGCCCGTGACAATCCCAACCCCAGACCCGCTCCACGCGGAAACCTTTCATCGTCCAAAAACGCTGCACGATATCTTTCATCGTGCTGCCAACCAAGTGGCCGTAGTGCGGCGTACCTGTTGCAAACGGCGGACCATCATAAAATGCGTACGGTTTTTCAGCCGGACGTTCAGAGACCGAACGTTCAAAAATTTTATTCTTTTTCCAAAATTCGATTATTTTTTGTTCTTCGGAGTTGGCGTTGTAGAGCATAATTTTGACTATGTCATTGCGAGAATCCTCCGCAACACCACAGTGCGTAGGAGGAGGCGAAGCAATCTCAGTGGATTATAGAAAAATGCTTGCTAACAGAGTTCGAGGTAATTCAACGAGATTGCCGCGTCGTGCCGCGTTCTCGGCACTCCTCGCAATGACAGTTTAAAAAAATAAAAACACCTTTTTCAGGTGCTGAGAGTCTTCCCGATTACATCGGGACGACGGTACCATCTCAACGTTTTCTTGATTGTGAGCGGTGACGGGCTCTCCCGTAGGATTCTACTTTCCTCGTTTTTAATAGAGAAGTTCTTTCCTCAACGTTTCTCCAAAAGAATGTCCGCTGATAACGGATCGTAACGTTTGTGTATACATACTACACGGCGCACCAGTAATCGTCAAAAAAACGCAGCCGAGGACGGCTGCAATACCATGAAACTTATGGCCAAAGCGGGGTATAAGGTGAGACGACTTCGCTATAAGGCAAAGTATGGTACACGGACCTCGTAGCTTCCGTGAAATACCACGGTAACTCGCTTACCAGTAACTGCTCTTCTTTAAGGTTCAGTTCTGACCAGTTCTCGTGATATACCGCCAACTCCCCCATAGACACGAATCCTGGAGCAAGGAGCTGAACACGCAGTAGCGGGCTGTCGACTCGACCAAAAACTTTTGTAGCCAGGAGAAAAATGCTCTTGGTAGTAATCACATCAGCCTGCACCAAATGGTGCTCAGCAGGTAGAACCGGGAGAGCCGTAAGCGTCGTAGGATCAATATAGAGACCGAGTTCCGGCAGCCATAGATAAGCACTATCGAAACGCTTACGAACAATCATAACAGAGGGAATAAGCATCGCCTGGAAGACAGTTTTCAGGTAAGAAGCGACTAAACGCGGGGAGCGGCCTGACCGAATATCTAGTGCTCGCGCAAAATATCCAGCATGCGCAACACCACTTTCCCTTGAGAGATAGCCTTCTGCTGCGAACTGACCTTTGGTCCACGAGATTACTCTTTCGACAGCTCGGCGCTTATTTTTTGACGCATCAGGATCAACGAGTTTTGCTCCAAAATAATAAGCATCGATCAAGTCAGGGTACGTTTCCAAAGTGTTACTCGGCTGGTAATCAGGAAAATCAGCGGCTGATGGCGGTATGTTATAGAATGTTGGCAAAGCTTCTGGTTGCCAAAGCATTTCTTCCGTACCATAAGTCGGTAATCCCCATGGCATAGCAGCCGTCCTTACAGCCCAGAACATATAACAGACCGAAGCCATATAGTTCTGAACGGTCATGGTTTCAAGCGTGTATATAAACCGGTCATCTGGCGGATTGAACTTAAAACTGTCATATGATCGCATCTCATCATAAAACGATTCGCGCGAAAATGAGGTTTTCAGCCGCTCTACACACCGCTCAACCACTTCTGTTCCCGACACTAGACTGTTGATTCTCGTATCATGGGCGGTATAGTACGATAGAAGGAGCTTCGTTCGGTTGAGAGTTTGGTTGGTCGATGGCCCAGAACTCTCACCCCCGCAAGCAAGGAATGCTAGTGTTAGTGCACAGAGTAACGCAGATATCCTGTAGTTTCGCATGGTCTTCTCCTTTGCAGAAATGCAACCATAAGTACTTGGAACTATTTTGACAATTTTGTCAAGTATTTGCTGGATAACAAGGTCCCCCCTCGTTATTTCTCACGAAACTGGGGGTATCTTACTTGACAAAAAATGATTTTTTAGATATAATTTTTAGTCGTTTGCTCAGGGCAGACAAGCCAACGCAGAC
>JBPOHP010000045.1:0-12551 GCA_052035445.1 Candidatus Magasanikiibacteriota bacterium | reverse complement strand
TCCGCTACCGATAGCAATCGCTTGTAGGCAAGCCTGTCGCGGTGTTGTCCGCTCATGATGCAGACGCGGCACCAGATCGCTGAGTGCGATATAGAGAAAGCCGCCAGCACTCATCGGCACGATTATTTCGGCGAGGCGACCAGAGCCGAGCATAAGGACACACAGCGCTCCGCCAAGACTGGCAAACATGGAGAGCGCATTCATGATGAGCGCTTTTTTTACCCCAACACCAAGCGAAACCGCTACGTTAAAACTACTGATTTCCTGGGGAATTTCGTGCAGAATAATCGCCAGTGTTGTAGCCACCCCCACTTCGGTACTCATGAGAAAGGCTGCAGCGATGAGCATACCATCAATCAAGTTGTGGGCCAGACTAGCGATAAGCACCATATGCGCCACCGGATGTGCATCAGTACTGCACACCCGTTCATGACTATGATGCCAGTGCAACATTTTTTCGAGGAGAAAAAACGCCATAATGCCTGCCACAACCAACAAGCCAACCGTCTTCGAGCTCCCCGCAAAAGCTGCCAGTGATTCGGGCAGCGCATGGATACAGGCTTCGCCAAGCAGGCTGCCGATAGCAACACCGACGCTGATCGACACATACCTTCTCAGCACCGTACTGTACAAACACAACGCTATTGCCAAAAGCGATACGAGACTAACACCAAGAACACTGCTTAACGCATACACGTAGAGCATGGTTCACCTTTCTTCTCTGGTTAAAGGACGATAGCCCTATATTAATGCAACAAAGTTGCTTTTGTCAAGCTATAGTTGGATTATGTTGTTCCGGCAAGCTATTTTAAGAATCAAAAAACTCTTGACTTACAAGAGTTTTTTTAAAAATTACGCTAATTATTTCATTTTATTAACTTTCTTCATGAGGCGAGAAAGTTTGCGAGCAGCAGTATTTTTTTTGATAACACCGCGTTTAGCAGCTTTACCGAGAGCTTTCTGAGCAGCCTGTGCAACTTTCAAAGCTTCTGCTTTGGTTGTTGCTTTAAGAGTTGACTTGATAGCACCGCGGAAAGCGTCTTTGCGAGCTTTGTTGAGTGCGGCACGTTTGATATTCTGACGAAGAGCTTTTTTGGCGTTAGCTTTATTTGGCATAGTATAAAAAAACGAAAACAACGACTGAGAGCGAATGCGCGTAGTATAAAAAAAAAATCAACGTATGTCAAGGTAGGTGCTAAAACACATTTTACACGAAATAATTCATCCTAATGAATATTGTTTTTTGATCAAATGTATCATACTATTAAGGAGTGCTATTTTCAACACACACTTCTAACGTTGTCCAGAGTACCGAATACTATGATTCGAAGATTGGTCTTAGGAGGGCTAATCTTATTCACGTTAGGAGGGGGAATGATAACCCGGGCCCGCGCAGAAACGCTCCCGGTTTTTAATGTTGGTTTCTCAAACACGCTCGAATATGATCAACAACCGAGTTCACTTGGCGATACTGTTCGTGTGTACGCATCGATATATAACAACAGTCCGCAAGATGTAATAATAACAACTGACTGCACAAGCAACAGCGCGATCAGCGAACGCTTAACAGCACCCCTACGCAGCAGTGCGATTGTGGTCGTGTGGTGTGATATGGTGATGCGCTCAACCACTGAACGAATTACAGCACGCATTCTGACCGCAAAGCAAAGCTGGTTAGGCGTAGCATCTCAACCGATCGCAGTAGTATTTCCGGTTTCACCGATTTTAACACTTGAAGTCCCGTCGGAATTGTCTACCACAACTACACAGATTACTTCGGTAACACTATCACAAACCGTACCGGGTATGGGCGCTACGAATGGCGCTGGTACAGGTGGTGCTATAGGAACATCTTCAGACTCACATACTACAACTACTTCCATCGCTCAAGTACCGCCTTCTGAACCAAATATTGTTACGTTGACAACGGCTGATAATTCAATACCCTCTAACGTATCACCCGGAGATAACACCTCAATTCACTCCTCACCTATCTCTACAGAGATGTCGACATCCACATTGGACAGCAAAAATACTTTCACTCTCAATGGCGTAGCACACGGAATAACATCTACATTTCCCAGCGAGGAACTACCAACACCACATACGTTTAACTATACACGCTCTTCTACCCAAGACGCTTCCATCACGACGATTGCGACCGAGAATTTTATTACAAATTCATCTGCACAACATGAAAACGGTTCGCTAATTGGCAGCATAATCGCCGCGTTTTCGGGTAGTTCGGCAGCGATTATACTGCCTGCATTTACACCTCTTATGGTCGAATCAAAACCAACAGTGACTTCGACAGCAGCAATACTTGTACACCTTCTCGTTGACGCGACTATTAACTCACTACCAACACCAGAAACACTTATCAAAAAAACATGGAATACAACGACCATGTCTGCCATCACCTCAAAAATCCCTTTCCCATCCTCTAGTATCGAGCGTATCAAACTTTCCACCACTTCCACTGCAGGTAAAACACTATCGGTAATCAAAAAAGTAATTGAATCGAGCACCCAAATATTCGTACCCCGTCTTGAAAAGACAGTTCAGGTATGGCAAGCGACAGCTACCCAAGAAGCAAACACCGAACCAATACCACTGCTCGCAGCAGGGGCACAAAAACTTGAAAACTATCAGAATTTGATTCAAATTCCTCGAGAAAAAATTCCGAGTATTCATACTATAAAATCCTGGATCGCACGATCCGTACTCCATATTTTGAATACCTGGTGGCTAGTATTACCACTATATATGGCAACACTCTACCTGTTGTGGCGTTTATGGCGCTCAATAACCTATGCAGAACGAGAAAGAAGAGACGTGTAACTTTACAAACAGAAACATGGGAAGTAGTAATTCTCATAACCCATGATTCTTATCGCACACAACGGCACCATAGATAAGGAGTATTTTTTTAACCCTTCACCTGGCCAGCTAATTCTACGTGTTCGTCTGATGGTAACCACATCACCTGGATCAGTTTTTTACTTAAGAACCTGTTGACTCAACACACTTTACTCTCTACTCAAGCAGCCGTGCGGGAGGGATCGACGAAATAAGCCCGATTCTTAGATAAAAATTGAAGACATAAAAAAATACCGTATCAAGGTAATTTTTTCAACGACAGTCATGCTAAGGGGTAAAATTAACTAAAAAATATCCACGACTGGATATTTTTTAGTTAATTTCTCGACTTTTCTAACTATGTACTACTCCTTTTGAATTGTCGGGCTAGTGAGACTTGAACTCACAACCTTCTGGTCCCAAACCAGACGCTCTAGCCAATTGAGCCATAGCCCGTTGTACGTGCGTGACCAGTGCCGAGAGTGGGGATCGAACCCACGACGCAAGGCTCTTCAGGCCTTCGCTCTACCACTGAGCTACCTCGGCAATTTTGAACTAAGAGGCATGGTAGCAGAATCATGTTGGACGGTCAAGCGCCTGAAAAACAACAGTTGTTGTATACTAGTCAAAATGATCCCGTCAATGGTATAGTAAATTTCATATTTTTACTACATGACCACTTCTTTTGCTGAAACCGCACTGTCTATTGAAATGCTCGGCTCAATAGCATATTACGTAGCTTTTGGTATATCTTTTCTCGAATCAATTGCTTTTATAGGGCTTATCATACCTTCCACAGGTATACTTATTGCGTTAGGTTTTTTAGTAAGCTGGGGCGGGCTTAAAGGCTTGACGCTACTCATAACCGTTACCATAGGGGGGTTTTTAGGAGACCTGATAAGTTTTTACCTCGGTAAACACGGGCTCCAATGGTTCAAACCTGGTAACAAAATTTTTAAATTAGAGTACCTTAAAAAGGGAGAGGTTTTTTTTGCTCGCCACGGCGCTAAAAGTATTTTTCTCGCCCGCTTTATTTCACCTCTTCGCCCAATATTACCATTTGTAGCCGGTCTTTTTGGCATGGCCCGAAGTCGGTTCGTAACGTATGCGGCAATCGGTTCAATACTCTCAAGTACCATCTATCTCGGTATCGGTTATGGAATAGGCACGCTTTCAGAAAATTCAAACCTGTATTTTTCACACGTCGAACGAGTTCTTATTGGTTTTATGCTCTGCGCATTTCTCCTGGTTTTTGCACGGCGCTTTATTTTACAACAAGGAGAACTCGTTGTTCAAACTATTAAAACAGTAACCACAACTACACTCCGTCGCATTCTTTCTTCACATGTAGTCTATAAACTACTTAAGCACCACCGGCGGCTAGCAACTTGGCTCAAAGCCGAAACTCATCGTTTAGGCCTATTCTTGGTAGTGTGCGGTATAAGCATGCTATGTTTACTGATTGTCACATTACCGTTTATTCGCCAAGCCCTTGAAGGATCTACCGCTCAATCACTCGATATTTTTATACTCTCGAAGGTATTTTCGTGGCGCACCCCTTTGAACACGCAAATAATTCGGTTCAGCACTGATCTTGGATCGCCTATCGCCATATTTGTCATAACAATTATGTGTTCTATTAAATTCTGGCATGATGGAAAAAAAATGGCGAGTCTGATTTTTTTAGGCACTATACTATGCACGGTAACTTCCGTAGCCCTAAGTAAAATAATAGTTAACCGGGAACGCCCGCCTGACTTTATTGCACATTATCAAGAAAATTCCCTCTCGTTTCCCAGCAGCCACGCTGCCACAATGCTTGTTCTCAGTTTTTTTCTTGTGCATATTGTATCCAAGAGCTCTCCATGGGCTAACCGCGTATATCTATATACTGCTGCCCTCAGTCTTACATTATACATTGGATTTACTCGTATATTTCTTGGCGTTCATTACCCAACCGATGTACTGGCCGGATTCTATGTGGGCTTGGGATGGTTTTTAATTGGAGTCGGCCTTGAGTCGGCACTCAGGAATGGCTTTTCTCTTGACAAATCCTCATAGTAAAGCTACTATTTCCCTATTATTCTATGTGGAACCCTATCGCTATAGGGGCTATACCACGTAACATTATAAAGTATGCTTTCCAAACGCATGCGCGAAATTCGGGCAAAAGTTGACCCGAATAAAGTATATACCTGGGATGAAGCTATCAAGCTTCTTAAAGAAACGAGTGGTGTCAAATTTGACGCTGGAATCGAGGTCCATGCCCATCTTGGCATTGACCCAAAAAAAGGTGACCAACAAATCCGCGCGACTGTTGTTTTGCCCCACGGCACTGGTAAAAGTAAAAAAATTGCAGCTTTCGTAAGCGGCGAAAAAGAAAAAGAAGCAAAAGAAGCCGGCGCAGATTTTGTCTATGGTGAAGAAGAAATTAAAAAAATAAAAGAAACTGAAAAAATTGATTTTGAGGTAGCGGTTACTACTCCAGATATGATGCCGAAATTAGCAGTGATTGCTAAAGTTCTTGGTCCTAAAGGTTTAATGCCGAACCCAAAAACTGATACCGTGAGCCCGAATGTAAAAAAAATGATTGAAGAATTAAAACGAGGTAAACTTACTTTCAAAAACGATGACACATCAAATGTTCATCAGCTCGTTGGTCGCGTCAGTTTTTCAGAAATGCAGATCAAAGAAAATTTAATCGCATTCATGGACGCTCTTCGTAAGGCTAAGCCAGGCTCAGCAAAAGGTACCTATCTTCAAAATATCGTCATCTGCTCAACCATGGGTCCAGCGATCCATATCAGCGAAAACTAAGCAAGAAATCTAAAAAGCTGCTATTAACAAAGCCAGTCCCGAAAGACTGGCTTTTGCGTTACACCAAGGCGACAGGTAACGCAGGCTCAATGATCAAGTAACGATCGTTCTTCATAAGTTTCCGGTCGGCACGTCAGAATCCAGGGGATGTCCCAAGTTTCTCGTTTCTTTTTCGGATCGTTTCTATTGATCACGCCGATCAGCGTGTTGACCGGACAAATGAACGTCCGTTCCGCGTAACGACGACAATCCTTCGGAAGAAACTTCACCGTGTGTATTTCGATCTGTTGCGGATACCGATAATTGGCCGGATCTAGCGTCTCCAACTTCGTTTCCCCTACAGACAGGTTCACGGCTTCAACGGGCGGTAGGCATGAAGCCAGTAGACCGGCATCAATCCCCGCGTCAGACTTCACGACGCTTGTAGCGCCGGTTCGTGGCTTGGTTACCCCCCCATCTTCTCGTGCTTCAATAGCCGAAAAAAGACAGGAGGCAAAAAGTAAAGAGCAGCATCCAAAACCGAAAAATACTTTGGTTTGCATTTTACAGACCCCCGTTTCGTACTTCCAGGCGGACATTTGAATATACTCTACAGATGGATCGTTTGTCAAGCCTGGCCGACACCAAAAAACTCCCTTTTCAGGGAGTTTTTTGGTTAAATTAGACGAAATGCTACGCTTCAGTATTACCATGGAAACCAGTTCCAACCGGAATAAGGCGACCGATGATAACGTTTTCTTTGAGACCTTCGAGATAATCGATTTTACCCGTTGACGCACTGTTAATGAGTACGCGAGCGGTTTCTTGGAAGCTGGCCGCGGAGAGGAAGCTCTGCGTTGAGAGCGCAACTTTACTGATACCGAGCAAGAGTTCGCGAGCAGTGGCCAGTTTACCACCGTTCTTTTTGGTTGCGCGGTTTGAAAACTCAAAGTGTGCTTTCTCAACCGTCTCACCAGGAAGAAGTTCTGTTTCACCAGTGTCTTCAATGTACACACGGCTAAACATTTGACGTGTGATAATTTCGACGTGTTTGTCATTAACTTTCTGACCTTGTGACGAGTAGATACTCTGTACTTCTTCAAGTACATAGCGCTGTACAGCCGCTCGACCCTTGAACTCGTGGAGCTCATGGAGGTTGATACTACCGTCAGTCAAACGATCACCGCGTTCAACCACGTCGCCGGTCTTAACCAAAATCTTATACCCCAGCGGAATAACATGCTCATGAACACGAGGGCCTTCGTACGACAACGTGATCGTAGTCTTGGCGATATGCACGGTACTGTCGTATTTGGCACGCACTTCTTCGCCATCGGCACCGCGCGTCAAAATGAGCTGATCTTTCTTCACATGCTCACCGTCTTTTACAACCACATCATCACCTTTTTTGAATTTGAGTTCGTTTTCGTCCTGACCTTCAAAATGAATTTTGACAATCTTTTGACCACTACGACCTTCGAAGATCTTTTTACCATTTCCATCGGTCACAATTTTTCCGTCAGCATCTTCGATTTCTACTTTACCCGCAACACCGGCGAGGAAAGCTTGATGTTTTGGATTGCGTAATTCGAACAGTTCTTCTACACGCGGCAAACCCTGCGTGATATCAGCTCCGGCAGTACCACCGGCGTGGAAGGTACGAAGGGTAAGCTGAGTACCCGGTTCACCGATAGACTGAGCAGCGATAACACCAACCGCCGTACCGAATTTTGCAGGTTTATTGTTGGAGAGGTCAAAGCCGTAACATTTACGACAGACGCCTTTGGGAAGGGTACACTGCAACACACTACGTACATGGATGTGGTCGAGTCCAAGTTTATCTATGGTACGAGAAATTTTGTCATCAATAACATCGCCGGCTTTGAGAATTACACCACCATCTTTATCATTAATATCAGAGACCACATAGCGTCCCCAGACACGATCGGCGAGTTTTTCACCCATCTGTTTACTCTGTTCAATACTGAAGACTTCGCCATTCTTATCGCCACAATCTTCTTCAACGATCACCACATCCTGCGCTACGTCGACGAGACGACGGGTCAAGTAACCGGCGTTAGCGGTACGGAGAGCGGTATCAGACAAACCTTTACGAGTACCGTGACTTGAGATGAAGTACTCAAGCACGTCGAAACCTTCTTTAAAGTTACCTTTAATAGGGAGTTCGATGATTTCACCCGATGGCGATACGACTAGACCTTTCATACCCATAACCTGCCCAAGCTGACCATAACTACCACGCGCACCAGAATCGATCATGGCAAATACGGGACCAGTTTTATCGAGGATAGTTTTGTTGTTCGCAATAATTTTGTCTTTAGCTTCAGTCCAAATTTCGATAATCGAAGCATGGCGCTCAGCTTGGGTAAGCAAACCTTCTTGATACTGAGCTTCGAGCTCTTCGATCTTCTGGTCGGCAACTTTGATGATCGCTGGTTTTTCCACAATTTTTGGGAAGTTATCCATACCAAGTGAGAAGCCAGAACGGGTAACATAGCGGAAACCAAGATTTTTCAAATCATCGAGGAAAAACGCTGTTTTCTCTTGACCGTAAAACTCAAGATGCAAACTGATGATCTTCGACAATTTTTTAACATCAATATTTTCGTTGTAGTACGGAAGTTTATCGGGGATGATTTCGTTGAAGAGCAATCGTCCAACCGTCGTTTCGAGTAACGTATCAGTTCCTTCGGGGAATTTGTTGAGGTAATTCGGATTGGTCAAACGAATTTTTACTTTCTGACGCAAGCCTACGATACGGCTGCGATAGGCCAATTTTGCTTCTTGTTCATTCGAGAAAAATTTCGTTACCGTGGCTGTTTCATCGATACAGCTGGTCATGTAGAACGACCCAAGCACAACGTCTTGTTTTGGCGTAACTACCGGTAAACCAGTAGCCGGTTTCAGCAAGTTCTTTTCGGAAGCCATAAGCTCATCAGCTTCGCGACGAGCTTCTTTGGTGAGTGGCAAGTGCACCGCCATCTGGTCACCATCGAAGTCAGCGTTAAAGGCAGTACAGGTGAGTGGATGCAACTGAATAGCTTTACCTTCGATAAGACGAGGGCGGAAAGCCTGGATACCAAGACGGTGCAACGTTGGAGCACGGTTCAAGAGCACGCGCGTGGTTTTGGTCAATTCTTCAAGAATGTCCCACACCTCATCACTTTCTTGTTCAATAAAGCGGCTCGCACTGCGCACGTTGTGAGCAAGTTCGCGTTTGATGATCTGGCTCATGATGAACGGTTTGAAGAGCTCGAGCGCCATGCGTTTTGGCAAACCACATTCATCAATGTTGAGTTGCGGACCAACGACGATAACCGAACGACCAGAATAGTCAACGCGTTTTCCGAGCAAGTTCTGGCGGAAACGGCCTTGTTTACCTTTCAAAATATCAGCAAGCGAGCGGAGTTGACGTTTCTGACCGGTTGAGGCCGTAACTGTCTTGGAGTGACGAGCATTGTTATCAATGAGCGCATCAACCGCTTCTTGCAACATGCGTTTTTCGTTGCGGCAGATAACTTCTGGCGCATCGAGCTCAATCAAGCGTTTCAAACGATTGTTACGGTTGATAACGCGGCGGTACAAATCATTCAAATCAGACGTAGCAAAACGACCACCATCGAGCGCCACCATCGGACGCAAATCTGGTGGGATGACCGGCAAATTGGTGAGGATCATCCATTCTGGACGAAGTTCGGTATGCATCAAACTCTTCAGGAGTTTTTTGCGGCGAACAATCGCGTCAAGACGAGCGCCTTTCGCCGTCTCTTGTTCAGTCGTCAAACTCTTAATCGTCTCTTCAACATTAATGCGGCCGAGCAATTTGTGTACTGATTCAGCACCAATACCAGCCTCGAACAAATGGCCGTAACGGAGCGACAATTCCTGGTAACGATTTTCGGAAATAATTTTGAGAACCTGGATGTCTTTAAGTTCTTTATCAGCTTGCTGAAAGTCTGCTTCAAGCGCAGCAACTTTGCGCTCATGTTCTTCAGTCGCTTTTTCCAATTGTTCAGCAGCGTCGTTGGCTTCACCAATCGCTTTGTTCGCCTGCTCATGTTCATGATCAAGCTGTTTGCGTTTGGATTTAAATTCTTGGCGGAGGAGTTCGAACGTCTGTTTCTTCGCTTCTTCGTCAACATGCGTGATGATGAATGAAGCAAAATAAATGACTTTTTCAAGCGCCATGGCTGACAAATCAAGCACAAGACCAATCTTCGATGGTACTGAGCGCAAGAACCAGATATGCGAAACCGGAGCAGCAAGCTCGATATGACCCATGCGTTCGCGACGAACGAGGGCAAAGGTAACTTCTACACCACACTTATCACAAACGATTCCTTTATAACGGATTTTTTTATACTTACCACAATGACATTCATAGTCTTTGGTCGGTCCAAAGATTTCTTCCGCAAACAAGCCGCCGCGTTCTGGTTTCTGCGTACGATAGTTGATGGTTTCTGGTTTTTCGACTTTGCCGAATGACCAGCCGCGGATAACATCCGGGCTAGCCAATTTAAGGCGAATGGCGTCGAAATCCATGGAGTGCATTTGATCGCGCATAAAAGAGAATGATTTTAGTAGATGGGAGAAAAAATATGTCATTGCGAGCGAAGCGAAGCAATCTCATCGTTCACGGAACCAACTTAGTTCTGCAGACGAAGAGATTGCTTCGTCGTTCGTCACGCTCACTCCTCGCAATGACAGGTTAATTATTATTCTTCTTTACGAGTATTCTCTTTCGGATCAAACGTCTGTCCATAGACGAGCGTATCGGCTGCTTCGCGCTCTGCTTTTTCTTGCTCAGCCCGAACTTCTTCTACGGGGCGATACTCGCCAGACTCGCTCTTTTTAAGGAGCGTCACATCGAGTGCCAAACCTTTCAACTCGCGCACCAACACGTTGAATGATTCTGGAATATTAACTTTCGTAACATCTTCACCTTTGATGATCGCTTCGTACGCTTTCGAACGACCCGGCACATCATCAGATTTAATGGTCAACATTTCTTGGAGCGTATGAGCGGCGCCGTAGGCTTGCAGGGCCCAGACTTCCATTTCACC
The DNA here is from genome assembly GCA_052035445.1 of Candidatus Magasanikiibacteriota bacterium. Lineage (GTDB taxonomy): Bacteria > Patescibacteriota > Patescibacteriia > Magasanikbacterales > GWA2-37-8 > CAZQUL01. Next base: position 1,812 of record JBPOHP010000045.1, on the reverse strand, counting down.
AAAGCGCTGTCCACCAAACTGCGCTTTACCACCAAGCGGCTGCTGGGTAATCAAGCTGTAAGGACCGATGGAGCGTTGATGGATCTTGTCTTCAACCATGTGGTTGAGTTTAAGCATGTAGTTATAACCGATGGTTGTTTTGTTTTCGAATGGTTCACCAGTACGGCCGTCAAACAACTGCACCTGACCACTTGTGGGGAAGCCAGCTTTTGCGAGCTCGCCTTTAATCTGCTCTTCCGTCATACCGTTCAAAACTGGAGTGGCAACTTTATAGCCAAGAGCGTTTGCTGCCAAACCAAGATGGGTCTCGAGCAACTGCCCCAAGTTCATACGTGAGATAACACCAAGCGGCGAAAGAATGATATCGAGTGGAGTTCCGTCTTCAAGGAACGGCATGTCTTCGACCGGAACAACTTTGGAAACCACACCTTTGTTACCATGGCGACCGGCCATCTTATCACCAACCTGCAATTTACGGAGATCAGCGACCGTAATCTGAACGCGCTTGATCACCCCTGGTTCAAGTTTGTCACCGTTTTCAGCGGAGAAAATGCGAATACCAATAACTTTTCCGTGTTCACCATGCTCAAGATAGAGTGATGAATCACGTACATCGCGAGCTTTTTCACCAAAAATAGCACGAAGCAAGCGCTCTTCAGCCGAGAGTTCGGTTTCACCTTTTGGTGTGATTTTACCCACCAAGATGTCGCCGGATTTTACTTCGGCACCAATACTGATAATGCCTTCGGAATCAAGATTTTTGAGTTTTTCTTCACTCACGTTCGGGATGTCTGAAGTTACGACTTCAGGTCCAAGTTTGGTTTCAGAAACATCAATCGTGTAATCCTCGATATGGATCGAAGAATAATCACTGCGTTGCACCAAGCGTTCAGAAATAATAACCGCGTCTTCGTAGTTGAAACCTTCCCAGGCCATGTAGGCAACCAGCATGTTCTGACCAAGCGCGACTTCTCCATCGCGGATCGAAGGGCCGTCAGACAAGACCTGACCTTTTTTAACTTTTTCGCCAAGCTCAACTTCCGGATGCTGATCGATACAGGTTGAAGCGTTGGAGCGAATGAATTTATTCAAATTAAAGGTATGAGTTTTTCCACTCTTGCCCTTGAGCACAATGTGACCACCATCAACTTCAGTAATTTCACCTTCTTCAGGGGCAATCGCAATATGACCAGTAAAGAGAGCGGCTTCGTGTTCTACACCAGTACCAACATACGGAGTCTCGGGGCGAATACAGGGCACTGCCTGGCGCTGCATGTTGGTACCCATAAGTGCGCGGGTAGCGTCGTCGTGCTCGAGGAATGGAATACAGGATGTGGCGATACTCACAATCTGGCTCGAGGCAACGTCAAGACAATCCAAATCCCAACTCTTAACTACCGCCGGATGACCGTACATGCGGCCTGGCAAGTTTTCTTCAAGGAAATAACCGCGTTCATCAACCTTAGCACTGGCGGCAGCGGTGATAACTTTTTCTTCACGGAACGCATTCAAGTACACTACTTCGCTCGTAAGACGTGGTTTAACCGGAACTTTTTCTAATTTTGTTTTAGCAAGTTTAGTAGCCACTTCTTTAGTGATGGCCGTACCATCTTTAAAACCTTCCACATCACCACGCAACACTTCGCCTTCAGCAAGCTTGCCGTCGTTAGCTACTTCACGCAGTACTTTGCGGTACGGAGTTTCGATAAAACCAAACTCATTCACGCGAGCATAGCTCGAGAGATGGTTAACCAAACCGATGTTCGGTCCTTCTGGAGTAGCAATTGGACAGACGCGGCCGTAGTGAGTGGT